>JBIKLY010000044.1:0-28460 GCA_044359525.1 Rhodocyclaceae bacterium
ATGCCGTTTCTTCGATATCGGCACCGCGTGTCGAACGCCCCGAGTTAACGTCAACCGAAACCAGCGCTTCAGTGTGGTCAATGACGATGGCACCACCCGACGGCAGGTTGACCTGACGCGAGTAGGCAGATTCGATCTGATGCTCGATCTGGAAACGCGAGAACAGCGGCACATCATCACGGTAGCGTTTGATGCGATTGGCCGTACCTGGCATCACATGCGCCATGAACTGTTGTGCCTGTTCGAACACGTCATCGGTGTCGATCAGGATTTCGCCGATGTCGGGCTGAAAGTAGTCGCGAATGGCGCGGATCACCAGACTGCCTTCCTGGTAAATCAGGAAAGCGCCCTTTTGCGAGTTGGCGGCGCCATCAATGGCTTTCCACAACTGCATCAGGTAATTCATGTCCCACTGCAATTCTTCTGCGTTGCGGCCAATGGCAGCGGTGCGGGCAATCAGGCTCATGCCTTGCGGCACTTGCAACTGATCCATCACATCACGCAGCTCGGCACGCTCGTCACCCTCGACGCGGCGCGAGACACCGCCACCACGCGAGTTGTTGGGCATCAGTACCAGGTAACGGCCGGCCAGACTGATGATGGTCGTCAGGGCAGCGCCTTTGTTGCCGCGCTCGTCCTTGTCGACCTGAACGATCAGTTCCTGGCCTTCGCGCAGCGCTTCCTTGATCGTCGCACGGCCGACATCGACGCCTGGCTGGAAATAGGCGCGCGAGACTTCCTTGAACGGGAGAAAGCCGTGCCGGTCGGCACCGTAATCAATAAAGGCCGCTTCGAGGCTAGGCTCGATGCGTGTGATGATGCCTTTATAAATGTTGCTCTTTTTTTGTTCCTTGGCGGCCGATTCAATGTCGAGATCAATCAGTTTCTGACCATCAACAATGGCAACACGGAGTTCTTCAGCCTGTGTTGCATTAAAAAGCATGCGTTTCATAAATCTGGGCTCCCACGCGCATTCACGGGGGGAGCGCCTTGTGCAGGCAGCGACGGATTAGTTGGGGGTGGTACGCTTCATGGGCTTTCCAGAACGGCAACTAATAAGAATGTCTCGCTGATTCTATTTTTCTTCAAGCCTTGAAAATCAAGGCCCGGGAATCTGCTTGGGGCGGTCCGAACGTGCTAGGCGCGCGCAAATCAAGTAGTATCGCTACTTTTGGTGAGCGTACTTAACCAGGTGATTTGCGTTGAACGATCTTGCGCAGGTTGGCGCAAGCGAGGCGGCTGAGGCCTGCCGGAAATGCGTCGCAATTGTTGTAACAATCGGCGCCGCTCGACGGTCTCACGGGTCAGCGCCTCTTTCAATCCGAGACGCAAATCAAGTCCAGTATATTCAAAATGGCCGAAGTAAGCAAAAATTCTGTAACACAGGCCATTATTTCCGAAGACGAACAAGGCCAGCGTCTCGACAACTTCTTGCTGAAAATCTGCAAGGGCGTGCCGAAAAGCCACGTCTATAGCATCGTGCGCAGTGGCCAGATCAGGGTCAACAGCAAGCGTGCTCAGGTTTCCTACCGTTTGCAGATCGGCGACACCCTGCGCATCCCGCCGATACGTATTGCTCAGAAAGAGGCAGAGGTGGTCGCCGGCGCCGAGTTCAAGGCCGACCTGCCGATTCTTTATGAGGACGAGGCCTTGCTGGTCATTGACAAGCCCGCCGGCATTGCCGTGCATGGCGGTAGTGGTGTGAGCTTTGGCGTGATCGAGGCGCTACGCCGGCAGCGGCCCGAGGCGCGTTTTCTTGAATTGGCACATCGGCTTGATCGTGAAACTTCAGGAATCCTGTTGGTCGGCAAGAAGCGTTCGGCATTGGTTGCGTTGCATGACATGTTCCGCGAAGGCGGGCTGGGCGGCACGGGGCGCGGTGCTGACAAGCGCTATCTGGTATTGGTCAAGGGCCGCTGGATGGACCAGTTGCGCAACGTAAAGCTGCCGCTGCTCAAGTACCTTCTGGAGTCCGGCGAACGGCGCGTGCGTGTGTCGGAGGAAGGCAAAACTTCGCACACGATTTTTCGTTTGCTCGCGCGCTGGGAACATTTCAGCCTGCTTGAGGCCGAATTAAAGACCGGACGCACGCATCAGATTCGTGTGCATCTCGCACACCTCGGTTTTCCCATCGCCGGTGATGAGAAATACGGCGACTTTGCGCTGAATAAAGCGCTGCCGAAGGAAGGCCTGAAGCGCATGTTTCTGCATGCGTGGCGAATGCGTTTTGCGCATCCGATCAGCGCTGAAGCGTTGGCGCTGGAAGCGCCGTTGCCGGAGGCGCTGCAGCGTTTTCTGCAACAGATTTCGGCAACAGAAAAACAGGACTATGGCGAAAAGATTTGAACTGCTGGTTTTTGACTGGGATGGCACGCTGCTTGACTCGGCGGGTGCCATCGTTGATGCAATCAAGGCGGCTTGCCGGGACCTCGAACTGCCCGAGCCGCCTAATGAACGCGCTCGTCACGTCATCGGCTTGGGGTTGGGCGATGCGCTGCGACACGCGGTGCCGGAGTTGCCCGAAGCGCGCTACGCGCAGATGGTTGACCGATATCGTCATCATTATCTGTCGCGTGATCACGAGCTGCAGTTGTTTGACGGTGCGGTTGAATTGATTACCGAACTGTCTGAAGCCGGATTTATGCTGGCGGTAGCGACAGGGAAGAGCCGGCTGGGTCTTGATCGCGCCCTGAAAACAAGTGGGCTGGGCGTCTTCTTCAATGCTTCCCGCTGTGCCGATGAGTGTTTTTCAAAGCCGCACCCGCAGATGCTGGAAGAATTGATGCTGGAGTTCGCCGTTCGCCCTGAGCAAACATTGATGATTGGCGATACAACGCACGATCTGCAGATGGCAAAGAATGCTGGCGTCAGCGCGCTGGCTGTCGATTATGGTGCGCATACGGCAGATGCGCTCGATGCACTGGCGCCGCTGGCGCGCTTTCAAAAGGTTGAAGGGCTGGCGGCATGGCTGCGGACGCACGCCTGATTTGCGCCTCCGATGACTTGATCGACGGCGGACCGGGTGTTCGTTTTACGGTCATGCAGTACGGCAAAGACGAGCCGGCATTTGTGGTGCGCTTTCGCGGACAGGTGTTTGCCTATTTCAACCGTTGCGGCCATGTGCCGGTTGAGCTTGACTGGCAACACAACGAGTTTTTCGATGATTCCAAGCTATACTTGATCTGCGCCACGCATGGCGCACTTTATGCGCCTGAATCCGGCCGTTGCCTGGGCGGACGTTGTAATGGAAAAGGCTTGATGCCACTTCCCGTCATAGAGCGGGATGGCGCTATATATTTCACCCCTACTGAGTAAAGATCTTGGAAACCCCTCAGAATGACCCGCAATGGGAACGCCAGTTGCTGGAAAAAATCGCATTCTCCACACTCCAGGAGCAGAAAGCGAAGCGCCGTTGGGGAATATTCTTCAAGCTGGCTGGCTTGAGCTATCTGGTCGCCGTGCTCGTGCTTGTTGTTGACTGGGGCGGTTCTGAAAAGCTGGTCGATGGCCGGCATACCGCATTGATCTATCTGCACGGCACAATTGAATCGGGCGGTGATTCCAGCGCCGAAAAACTGAATGGTTCCTTGCAGTCAGCATTCGAAGACAAAGGTACCGCCGGCATCATCCTGCGGATCAATAGTCCCGGTGGCAGCCCGGTTCAGTCGGGCATCGTTTATGATGAAATTCGTCGCTTGCGGACAAAACATCCGGAAGTTCCGCTCTACGTGGTGGTCGAGGATCTGTGCGCGTCCGGCGGCTACTATATCGCTTCCGCTGCCGACAAGATTTTTGTCGACAAAGCCAGTATCGTTGGCTCGATCGGTGTCCTGATGGACGGCTTCGGTTTTACGGGGACAATGGACAAGCTTGGCGTCGAGCGACGCTTGCTTACTGCGGGTGCTAACAAGGGGTTTCTTGATCCTTTCTCACCGCAGGACTCAAAGCAACAGGATCATGCAAAATTGCTGCTTGGCGAGATTCATAAACAATTCATCGAGGTTGTCCGGCAAGGGCGTGGCAAGCGCCTGAAAGAGACGCCTGACATGTTTTCCGGTTTGATGTGGACGGGCAGTCAGAGTATCCAGCTGGGGCTGGCCGATGATTTTGGAACCGTTGAGTCAGTCGCACGCGATGTAATCAAGGCCGAGAAAATTCTCGACTACTCGGTCAAGGAAAATATCGCAGAGCGTTTTGCCAAGCGCTTGGGCGCTGATATGGCACAAAGTATGGTACTTCGCTTGCTCAGCGGTCAGCCGGCAGCGATCCGCTAAGCCTGCAACAGGAATACCGTCGGGCGCCGGTCAATTTCCGGCAGCCCCTGACGGCGCCATTCGGCAGGCGTTCTCGTAACGATTGACTCGTTATCAAGTGACAGGTCGGTTGCAACGCAGACCCTTGTGCTGTCCGCGCAGGTTTTGACCAGTGTTTCGAGCATCTGGCGGTTGCGGTAGGGGGTTTCAATGAATATCTGCGTCCGTTTTTCCTGGCGCGAATCTTTTTCCAGCTCGCGCAATTTCTTTTGTCGCTCATCTTCTTTGGCCGGCAGGTAACCGTGAAAAGCGAAATTCTGGCCTGACAGGCCGGACCCCATGAGTGCCAGCAGGATCGATGAAGGCCCGATCATCGGAACAACACGAATTCCCGTTCTCTGCGCAAGTGCGACAAGATTTGCACCCGGGTCGGCAACAGCCGGACAGCCAGCCTCCGAAATTAGCCCTGCATCCTGCCCTGCGAGCAGGGGTGCAAGCAGGTTGGGCAGGGTGCTGGCGGGCGTATGTTCGCTAAGCTCCTCGATTACGATTTGTTGTAAGGGCGTGTCGGATGGTAATGACTTCAGGAAGGCGCGTGCCGATTTTGCATTCTCTGCCACGAAATATTTCAGCTGCTTCGCTTGATCGCGAACTGCTGTTGGTAGTACGGCATCAATTGCCGACGGGCCAAGCGGTACCGGGATCAAATAGAGCGTTCCTTTGTTCATAAATTGCTTTATATTAACTGTTTAATTTAATGAAATTAAAGGGTTTATATTTTCCAGGCGAAAAAGATCACAGAGCGCGATGAGCGGCAGACCGATTAATGCATTGGGGTCAGAACCTTCCATCCTTGCAATAACAGCAATTCCCAAACCTTCGGATTTCGCGCTACCTGCGCAGTTATAAGGCTGTTCACGACGCAGGTAATTTTCGATTTCGCCATCGGTCAGGTCGCGAAAGGTAACCATTGTCGGCACACCGCGCAGATGCGCCTTCCCTGTTTTTGCGTTAAGCAGGCAGAGTCCGGTAAAAAAATTGACGCTACGTCCGCGCATGCTCTGGAGTTGCCTGACAGCGTTCGCATGGTTTCCAGGCTTGCCAAAAATCTGCCCGTCAAGACAGGCAACCTGGTCGCTACCGATAATCAGTGCTTGAGGAAAGTATTTTGCAACGGCTCTCGCTTTGGCTTCGGAAAGGCGAAGCGCAGTCGCTTCCGGTGTTTCGCCAGGTAGTGTTGATTCATCGGTGGCCGGGTCGGCTACTTCAAAGGACAATCCGAGACGGGCGAGCAACTCCTTTCGGAAAGGTGACGTTGAGGCAAGTACAAGTTGTTGGGTGGTCATGAGGCAGTCAGTAAAGAAGTTGCGCCAAGTCCGCGACAAAATGGAAAAACTTCAGCGCAAGCCCTGAATTAATTTGCATCGCTTCTTTGACTTCAAAAGCCAAAAATAATATCATGCGCCCCTTATGTCGCAACGGATTGTTATAGACAGTCTCGCTTTTGCGCGTGAAGCAGGTTCGCTGCAAGGTGAATTGCCGATCGCCGGCTTGACTCGAGTGCTTGATTTGCTGGCAGATTCTGTTGGTTGTCTGGCTTACCGGGTCGAAGGGCGAATGGGGCCTCGCAGCCGGTCTCAGCTCTGGCTGGAGGTGGGCGGTACCGTCACATTGTGCTGCCAGCGTTGTCTCGAAGGGATTTCATATCCGCTCGAGGTGCGTAGTTTGCTTGAGTTTGTTGACAATGAAGATGAGCTGACGCAGGAGGAGATTGAGGATGATTCCAAAGATTTTCTTTTGGCGCAGAAAGAACTCGATGTCATGGCGCTGATCGAAGACGAGATTATTCTCGCGCTTCCAGCAGCACCGTGTCACGAAAGTTGCGTAATGCCCACGGCCGGGCAGGGATCGGCGAAAATTTCGCCATTTTCCGTGCTGACTGGTCTCAAGGGCAAGGCGTAGTAGATTTGATTTTAGGAGTTAGTTATGGCCGTTCAACAGAACAAGAAATCCCCATCCAAGCGTGGCATGCATCGTGCGCACGACTTTCTGACCAATCCTCCGCTGGCGATTGAGCCGACGACTGGCGAAGTCCATCTGCGCCATCACGTCAGCCCGTCCGGTTACTACCGCGGCAAGAAGGTCGCCAAGGGTACGGGCGAGTAATTCTTCAAGACAGGGCAGGCAGTTTCCCGTGAGGGCGAACTGCCTGCCTTTTCTTTTGTCCGCTATCGGATGATCATTACCGTTGCCATCGACTGCATGGGCGGGGACCACGGTCCCCGCGTTACCGTGCCGGCGGCGCTCGACTTCGTGCGCAAGCATGGGGACGTTCGCGTCGTCCTGGTTGGTCTTGAACAAAATATCCGCCCGCTGCTCGGAAGCGCCGGAGACAGCCGCGTGTCCGTTCGCCATGCGAGCGAGGTGGTGGCGATGGATGAGCCGCCGGCGCTAGCCTTGCGCAGTAAAAAAGACTCTTCAATGCGCGTTGCCATCAATCTCGTCAAGGAAGGCGAGGCCGATGCTTGTGTTTCAGCCGGGAATACGGGTGCTTTGATGGCTATTTCCCGATTTGTTCTGAAGATGTTGCCAGGCATTGACCGTCCGGCAATCTGCGCAATTCTTCCAACAGCGACCGGTCACACCCATGTACTGGACCTCGGTGCCAATGTGGATTGCAGCCCGGAACACCTGCTGCAATTCGGCATCATGGGCGCATCTCTGGTATCAGCGATCGAGCATAAGGATCGACCGACGGTCGGCATCCTGAATATCGGCGAGGAAGACATCAAGGGCAATGATGTGGTCAAACGCGCAGCTGAATTGCTCAGAGACTCCGGGTTGAATTTCATTGGAAATGTGGAGGGTGACGGTATCTACAAGGGCGAAGCCGAAGTCGTTGTTTGTGATGGATTCGTCGGTAATGTCGCGCTCAAAGCTTCGGAGGGCCTGGCGCAGATGCTCGCCAGCTTCCTTCGTCAGGAATTCAACCGAAACCTGTTAACCAAGCTGGCGGCGTTGATCGCCATGCCCGTCCTCAATAATTTCAAGAAGCACGTTGATCATCGACGCTACAACGGTGCCAGTTTGCTCGGGCTGAAAGGCATTGTCCTGAAAAGCCATGGCTCCGCTGATACTGTCGCCTTTGCCAATGCGCTTGAGCGCGCTGCAGAGGCCGTAAGAAGCGGCGTTCTGGCGCGCATTACTGAGCGTGTCGCGCAGCAACAACCGCTTCAGGAGATTGCATAAGATGTTTGCCCGGATTACCGGTGTTGGTAGTTTTCTGCCGGGTCAGGCTGTCACCAATAATGACCTCGCGCTTCGTGGCATAGAAACCAACGATGAGTGGATTGTCAGTCGAACCGGAATCAAGGCCCGGCACCTTGCCGAACCAGGTCAAACGTCGAGCGAGCTGGCACATGAAGCGAGCCTTCGCGCGCTGGCTGCTGCGGGTATTGAGGCCAGTGAACTTGACTTGATCATTGTCGCCACATCAACGCCGGATTTTATTTTTCCAAGTACGGCCTGCCTCTTGCAGAGCAAGCTTGGCAACGGTGGCGCAGTTGCATTTGATGTACAGGCCGTATGCTCCGGTTTTGTCTATGCGCTGACAATCGCAGAAAAATTCCTTCGTAGCGGTAGCCACAAAAAAGCGCTGGTCGTGGGGGCTGAGGTGTTTTCGCGAATTCTCGACTGGAATGACCGGGGAACTTGCGTTCTGTTTGGTGACGGGGCCGGTGCGGTGGTGCTCGAAGCATCCGAGAAAGCAGGCATTCTTGCCACGGCATTACACGCAGATGGTGCGCATCACGGAATTCTATCGGTACCTGGCAATGTCAGCGGTGGCCAGGTGACGGGCGACCCCTTCCTGCGTATGGATGGCAAAGCCGTATTCAAGTTTGCCGTGCGCGTGCTGGCCGAAGTGGCGGAAGAATGCTGCACACTTGCCGGTATTGCGCCTGAAGAGGTCGATTGGTTGATCCCGCATCAGGCCAATATTCGCATCATTGAAGCGACTGCCAAAAAAATGGGCTTACCCATGGACAAGGTGATCGTCACCGTTGATCGGCACGGCAATACGTCAGCCGCCTCGGTGCCGCTGGCGTTGGATGCGGCCGTACGCGATGGACGTATTCAGCCGGGGCAGAAGGTCATGCTGGAGGGCGTTGGCGGCGGCTTCACCTGGGGCGCGGTTCTGCTCGAGTTCTAGAAGGATACAAAATGACATTCGCTTTCATTTTTCCCGGTCAGGGATCGCAGTCGGTCGGCATGATGGCCGCTTACGGCGGCTCTCCCGTGGTGCGCGCAACTTTTGACGAAGCCTCCGCAGCGCTTGGGCAGGATCTCTGGCAATTGCTTGCCGACGGCCCGGCCGAGGCGCTGGCACAAACGGTCAATACGCAGCCGGTGATGCTTACTGCCGGTGTTGCGACTTATCGCCTTTGGCTTGACAAGGGTGGTAGGGTGCCGGCATTGGTTGCCGGGCACAGCCTTGGCGAGTATTCGGCGCTGGTTGCCGCTGGTGTGATCAACTTTAAGGATGCCGTGCCGCTTGTACGCTTGCGCGCTGCCGCCATGCAGGAAGCCGTACCGGTGGGAACCGGTGCAATGGCTGCCATCCTCGGGCTTGATGACGACAAGATCCGTGAAGCCTGCGCTGAAGCGGCTGCGGCGATTGGCAACGGCGAAGTGGTCGAGCCGGTAAATTTCAACGCGCCTGGCCAGACGGTAATCGCTGGCAGCAAGGCGGCTGTCGAGCGCGCCTGTGATGGCTGCAAGGCGCGTGGCGCCAAGCGTGCAGTGCTGTTGCCAGTGTCGGCACCATTCCATTCCTCGCTGATCCGCCCGGCGGCCGAAAAACTGGCCGCTCGCCTGGCTGAACTGAGCTTTGCTGCACCGAAAATTCCAGTGATCAATAACGTCGATGTAGCGCTGCAATCGGATCCGGAAAAAATCAAGGGCGCACTGATTCGCCAGGCATATTCACCTGTACGCTGGGTCGAGACGATTCAGAAGATGGCATCACTCGGCGCTACAACGATTGCCGAATGCGGTCCCGGCAAGGTCCTGTCGGGCCTGAGCAAGCGCTGCGCCGATGGCGTGACGGGTCTTGCGCTGGCTGATCTGGCGGCGATTGATGCTGCGATTTCGACTCTGGAGTAGAACACTATGCTGAACGGACAAGTTGCTCTCGTTACCGGCGCCTCGCGCGGGATTGGCCAAGCCATCGCTTGCGAGCTCGGCAGGCTTGGTGCCACCGTGATCGGTACGGCAACGAGCGATGAAGGTGCCGCCAAAATCACTGCCTATCTGGCTGAGGCCGGTATTAAAGGTGAGGGTGCCATGCTTGAGGTGCGTGACGCCGAACAGGTCGACGCCTTGATCAGCCGGATCGACAAAACGTATGGCGCTGTTGGAATTCTCGTCAACAATGCCGGCATTACCCGCGACAACATATCGATGCGGCTGAAAGACGATGAGTGGGATGCCGTCCTCGACACCAACCTGAAAGCTGTTTTCCGTCTTTCCAAAGCGGTTATGCGCGGCATGATGAAAGCCCGTCAGGGGCGCATCATCAATGTCACTTCGGTGGTCGGGCATTCCGGCAATCCCGGGCAGGCCAATTACTGTGCTGCCAAAGCCGGTGTCGCCGGCATGAGCCGTTCGCTGGCACGTGAGCTGGGTAGTCGTAACATCACGGTCAATTGTGTCGCGCCAGGTTTGATCGACACTGATATGACCAAAGCGCTGGAGGACAAGCAGCGGGAATCGCTGATTGGCAGTATCCCGCTTGGTCGCCTCGGTCGTCCGGAGGATGTTGCTGCCGCTGTTGCTTTCCTTGCTTCGCCGGGGGCTGCCTATGTCACCGGCACGACGATTCACGTCAACGGCGGCATGTACATGGATTGATGCCCGTCAGGGCGGCAAGTGGTAGGGGCCGGTTAGCTTGGTAATTTGGTAAGCGCCGGTCATTTTGGTAGAATTGCATGGTTTTGTTTCACACATGAACTCTGGGAAGGAGCCCTCTGATGGAAAATATCGAACAACGCGTCAAGAAAATCGTCGCTGAGCAACTCGGCGTCAACGAAGCTGATATCAAGAATGAGTCCTCATTCGTTGATGATCTGGGCGCGGATTCGCTGGATACGGTTGAACTGGTAATGGCCCTCGAAGAAGAATTCGAGTGCGAGATTCCGGATGACGAAGCCGAGAAGATCACCAACGTCCAGCAAGCTATCGATTACGTACTCGGTCACAAGAAATAATTCATCGCGGAACTTCCCTGCGGGCCGGTTTGGTTACCGGCCCAGTCCTGCGGGGAGTCGTTCCGATCAGCACTCCCGTATCAGAACCCTCTATTTTTTCCGGAGCACAAGTTGACACGTCGTAGAGTCGTCATCACCGGCCTTGGAATTATTTCTCCGGTCGGCAACACGGTCGAGGAAGCCTGGCAAAACATTCTTGCCGGCCGCTCCGGAATTGACCGGATTACCCGTTTTGATGCCGCCACCTTTCCGGTGCAGATTGCCGGTGAAGTCAGGGGGTTCGATATCGGGCAATATCTGTCACCCAAAGAAGCGCGTCGCATGGATACCTTCATCCATTACGGCATGGCTGCCGGCATTCAGGCAATCAAGGATGCAGGTTTAGAGGCCCATCCGGCAAACGCCGAGCGGATTGGCGTCGCAATCGGTTCCGGTATTGGCGGTCTGCCGCTGATTGAAAATACCTGCGATGATTTTATCGCCGGTGGCGTACGTAAAATCTCCCCGTTTTTTGTTCCTGGCTCGATCATCAACATGATCTCGGGCAACCTGTCGATCATGTACGGTTACAAGGGCCCGAACGTCTCTCTGGTCAGCGCCTGCTCAACTGGAACGCACAGTATTGGTGATGCCGGTCGTCTGATTGAGTATGGCGATGCAGACATCATGATTGCCGGTGGTGCAGAAGCCTGTGTTTCAAAGCTGGGGCTCGGTGGGTTCTGTGCTGCGCGCGCCCTATCGACGCGCAATGACGATCCGAAAACAGCCAGTCGTCCGTGGGACAAAGACCGCGATGGTTTTGTTCTTGGCGAAGGTGCCGGTGTTGTCGTGCTCGAAGAGTACGAACATGCCAAGGCGCGTGGCGCACGTATCTACGGCGAACTGGCCGGTTTTGGCATGAGTGCCGACGCGAACCACATGACCGCGCCGTGTGAAGACGGTGAGGGTGCGGCACGTTGCATGACCAACGCGCTGCGCAATGCACAACTTAACCCGCAGGATGTCCAGTACGTCAATGCGCACGGCACTTCGACGCCGCTCGGTGACAAAGCAGAAACGATTGCCGTCAAACGTGCTTTTGGCGATCATGCCAAAAAACTGGTGGTAAATTCAACCAAGTCGATGACCGGTCATTTGCTTGGTGCAGCCGGCGGCATCGAGGCTGTATTCTCGGCGCTGGCGGTCTACCATCAGGTTTCGCCGCCCACCATCAATATTTTCAATCAGGATGAGTTGTGCGATCTTGACTACTGCGCCAATGAAGCACGGGCGATGAAAGTCGATGTTGCATTGTCGAACTCTTTCGGCTTTGGTGGTACCAACGGTACCGTGATCTTCAAGCGCGTTTAAGTTTTTTCCGCGCGGTGCAGTTTCCGGTCCATATCGAACTGCACCGCTCGCGACTTCTTGTTGCCTCTCTCTTGCTGCTGCATACACTGGCCATCATTTGTGTCGTCGTTTTGCCGTGGCCTTGGCAATTGCGTTCGTTAGTGTGTGCCGTGCTGTGTTGGTCAGTGGGCTATGCGCTGCGCCCGTCGAAGATAGTCAGCCTGCATCTTTCCGGACAAGGGCGCCTGGATTGTCGGTTCGCTGATGGTGAGCGCGCCACTGCATTGCTGCTTCCCGGCAGCAGCGTATTCCATCGGCTGATCGTATTGCGCATGCAGATTGGTGATACCCGGCGGACAGTCAATCTGGTGCTGCTGCCGGACAGCATCGCCAAGGGTCAGTTTCGTGCGCTTCGTTTGTGGTTGCGCTGGCGGACTAACGAAAACGTCGTGAAGAGCGCCTGAGTACAGTATTTTTGGCATTTGGCAACATTTCCGGAAAATCCCGGCTGAAATGCAAGCCACGGCTTTCCCGGCGCTGCAGTGCGCAGCGGACAATCAGATCAGCCGTTACAACGAGATTGCGCAATTCGATCAGATCGTGGCTTACCCTGAAGTTTGAATAAAACTCCTCGATTTCACGCATCAGGAGACGTATCCGGTGCTGCGCACGCTGCAGGCGCTTTGTGGTGCGGACGATCCCGACATAATCCCACATGAAGCGACGCAGTTCGTCCCAGTTGTGCGAGATGACAATTTCCTCATCAGGATCGGTAACCCGGCTGGCATCCCACTCGGGCAAGTCCGGTTGTGAGACCTCAGACTGTTCCAGAATATCCTTGACGGCCGCTTCTGCAAAAACGAGACATTCGAGCAGCGAGTTGCTGGCCAGGCGGTTGGCGCCGTGCAATCCCGTGCACGAAGCCTCACCAGCCGCGTACAGTCCGGGAATATCTGTGCGTGCGCGCAAGTCGGTAATGATTCCGCCGCACGTGTAATGCGCGGCAGGAACGACAGGAATGGGTTCCTGCGTGATGTCGATGCCCAACTCAAGGCAGCGAGCAAGAATGTTTGGGAAATGTTCGGCAAGAAAACCTGCAGGCTTGTGTGAAATGTCCAGATAAACACAGTCCAGTCCGCGCTTTTTCATCTCGAAGTCGATTGCACGGGCAACAACGTCGCGCGGTGCCAGTTCAGCGCGGGCATCATGTTCCGGCATGAACCGGCTGCCATCGGGCAGACGTAGAAGCCCCCCCTCACCACGGACGGCTTCGGAAATCAGGAAAGATTTAGCCTGCGGGTGGTACAGGCAGGTCGGGTGGAATTGAATAAACTCCATATTGGCTACCCGGCACCCCGCACGCCAGGCCATGGCAATGCCGTCACCGGTCGAAGTGTCCGGATTCGTGGTGTAAAGATAAACTTTGCCAGCCCCCCCAGTGGCAATCAGCGTGTGAGGAGCTCCGATGGTGACCACTTCCCCGCTGTCGCTGTCCAGGGCGTAGGCGCCGTAGCACCGCTTCTCCGCCATGCCGAGTTTGTCGCCGGTGATCAAATCGATGGCAATATGCCGCTCGAGAATATGGATATTGGGATGCTGCCGAACCTTCCGCGTCAGTGTGTCTTGAACCGCAAAACCAGTGGCGTCGGCAACATGGATCACACGGCGCGCGCTGTGCCCGCCTTCCCGGGTCAAATGGTAGCCGACGTCATCACGGGTAAAAGGAACGCCTTCATTGATCAGCCAGTCAATTGCGTGGCGACCGTTTTCGATGACAAAGCGGGTTGCTTTGGCGTCGTTGAGAAATGCGCCTGCGGTGATCGTGTCACGAATGTGCGCTTCGATTGAATCCTGGCTGTCCAGTACGGCGGCAATGCCACCCTGTGCCCAGCTCGAAGCGCTGTCTTCAAGTGCCCGCTTGCTAATTAGCGCAACCTTGCAGCTTTTTGCCAGACGGAGCGCTGCCGATTGCCCGGCGAGACCGCTACCGATAATGAGAACGTCGAAGCGCAGTGCCACGATAGAAGCCTTGCCAAAAAAGGGCTGCAACTATATCACGCCGACCTACTTGCAATAAGTCTGTGCTGGCGAATAGTTATTTCGAATCCGGGTGTGCATATTGGTTTTGTAGAGTGTCATGACGTCAGTGGGACGCTTGCGTTATACTTTCAAGAAAACATAACACCAGCCGACAGGGAACCTATTTAGCATGAGCGAACGCGAAATTGACCAAAAGCTGGTTGAACGCGCACAGGCTGGCGATAAACACGCTTTTGAGCTGCTGGTTGCAAAATATCAGCGCAAGCTCGGACGGTTGCTGTCGCGCTTTATCCGCGACCATGCCGAAGTTGAGGATGTTGCACAGGAAGCTTTCATCAAGGCCTATCGCGCTCTGCCTTCGTTTCGCGGTGACAGCGCTTTCTACACTTGGCTGTACCGGATCGGTATCAACACTGCCAAGAACTATCTTGTGGCACAGGGGCGCCGGGCACCCACGTCTACCGACTTTGACAACGATGAGGCAGAGTCGTTTGAGGACGCCGACCAGCTGCGCGACATCAACACGCCGGAAAGTCTCCTTCAATCGAAACAGGTTGGGCAGACGGTCAATGCTGCGATGGAAGCACTGCCGGAGGAGTTGCGCGCTGCCATTGTGCTGCGTGAGATTGAAGGCCTGAGCTATGAAGAAATTGCCGAAGCAATGAATTGCCCGATTGGCACAGTGCGCTCACGTATTTTTCGGGCGCGCGAGGCCGTTGCAGAAAAGCTGCGACCACTGCTTGATACCTCGCCTGACCGCCGATGGTAGCTCTTGCGAACTCAAGGTAGAATTTCTGGTCAATACCCCAGTACGATCTTGCTACTGGATTTAACCCGTCAAAATGATTGATGCGCAAGGATATGTAACCGCCATTGACGGTGATTACGCAATCGTCCGGATGGACGACACCGGTTGCGGACGCTGTCACGAACATGGTGGTTGTGGCGGAAACAACATTGGGAAAATGTTTTGTAGTACGCCGCGTGTTTTTCGTGTCTTGAATTCGGGCAATTCAATCATCGGTGATTGCGTTCAAGTGGTAATTGCCGACGGCGCGGTCCGGCGTAGCGCGGCTGGTGCTTATGGGATTCCGCTGCTGGCGATGCTTGTTGGCGCTATCGGAGGTAACGTGCTGGCCGGAGAAACTGGCTCAATCATCGGAGCGTTTTGCTGCCTGTTTGCTGCCTGGATTGGGCTGCGACGGGCGCACTTGAGCGGTGCGCACGATCAACGCTTTCAGCCCCACATTCGTACTTGATTTCCTCTCTACCGACCATATTTCGGGAGCTGGCGGGCTACTCAACAACGATACACAGGAGGTATTGATTGCCATGAAACGCATCACAGCGACACTTTTTTTCCTTTTTCTTTCCTTTGGAGTTCAGGCGCAAAATCGGGGCTTGCCTGATTTTACCGAGCTGGTTGAAAAGCAAGGAGCGGCCGTGGTCAACATCAGCACGACCCAGCTCGTACGCGGCAACGCAAGAGGTGCCCAGCCTTTTCCGTTTGATGAAAATGACCCGATGTATGATTTTCTGCGACGCTTCATGCCGCGACAGCCCGGCGGCCCCGCCCAGCCGGAAGCTCCGCGGGATTTTGAGAGTCGATCCCTGGGTTCTGGTTTCGTTGTCAGCGCCGACGGCTACGTTTTAACCAATGCACATGTTGTCGATGCGGCAGATGAAGTCCTCGTTCGTTTGACAGACAAGCGGGAATTCAAAGCAAAGGTCATCGGGGTGGACAAACGGACTGATGTCGCCCTGATCAAAATTGAGGCTATCAATCTGCCGACGGTTCGCCTAGGTGATCCAAATGTATTGAAGGTCGGCGAATGGGTTGTTGCCATCGGCTCGCCCTTCGGCTTTGACAACAGCGTCACGGCAGGCATTGTCAGCGCCAAGGGCCGGTCATTGCCCCAGGAGAATTTTGTTCCGTTTATCCAGACTGACGTGGCCATTAATCCCGGCAATTCGGGCGGTCCGCTCTTCAACATGAAAGGCGAGGTCGTCGGCATCAATTCACAGATATACAGCCGCTCCGGTGGGTTCATGGGAATATCTTTCGCCATACCAATTGATGTAGCGATGGATATTCAGGGACAACTGCGGTCCACCGGCAAGGTCAGTCGTGGACGTATTGGCGTAGTCATTCAGGAAGTGACACAGGAGCTTGCTGAGTCGTTCGGTTTGAGCAAGGCGCAGGGTGCGGCGGTCAATGCGGTGGAGAAGGGCGGCCCGGCCGAGAAAGCCGGTATTGAACCGGGTGACGTTATTTTGAAATTCGATGGCAAGACAGTTACCAGCTCAAGTGATCTGCCTCGTGTGGTAGGGGCTACGCGGCCTGGCAGCAAAGTGACGATTCAGGTATGGCGCAAGGGTGCCATGAAAGACCTGACGGCCGTCATCGGCGAGATCCCGGAAGAAAAAATCGCAACCCGGAGTGGCAAGAACGCCAAACCCGCTGAAGCGACAGCCAATCGACTCGGGCTGGTTGTCTCCGAACTGACTGCGGAGCAGAAGCGTGAGCTGAAGGTCAATGGCGGTTTGGTCATCGAGGATATTCGCGGCAATGCGGCACGTGCGGACCTGCGACCGGGTGACATCATTCTGGCATTGATATCGCGCGGCGTCAGCACAGAAGTCAGAAGCGTCGATCAATTCAACCGGCTTTTGTCGCAGTTCGAGAAATCGGCCAATGTTACCTTACTGGTGCGTCGTGGTGAGATGCAGACCTTCATAACCATCAAGGGACTGCCGGATAAAAAAGGCGAATAAAGTGAGACGTGTGGAGAAGCTGACACTAATCTCGCGTGGCTATTGCCATCTTTGCCACGACATGGAAGTAGCGCTTGCCCCGCTGGCAAGCGAGTTCGGTGTCGACATCGAAGTGTTGGATGTCGATGCCGACCCTGCACTTGAAGCGCTTTACGATGAATTGGTGCCGGTGTTGCTGCATGAGGGCAAGGAACTCTGCCATTACTTCCTCGATACAGCCAAAGTCCGTGATTATTTGGACAAAATCCGCTAAAATCCGCGCCTTCTGGCAATTCGAACAAAGGGTGCCCGCCGGCACCCTTTTTTTCAGGCGTGGCTTGACCGCGACATAGCACACACATGCAACTGCAACACATCCGAAATTTCTCCATCATCGCCCATATCGATCACGGCAAATCAACGCTGGCTGACCGCATCATCCATCTTTGCGGCGGCCTGTCCGACCGGGAAATGGAGGCGCAGGTGCTTGACTCAATGGATATCGAGCGCGAGCGCGGGATCACGATCAAGGCGCAGACCGCTGCCTTACAGTACAAATCGCGCAGTGGTGAAATCTATAACCTGAACCTGATCGACACACCGGGGCACGTAGACTTTTCGTACGAAGTCTCGCGTTCGCTTTCTGCCTGTGAGGGCGCGTTGCTGGTCGTTGATGCTTCGCAGGGCGTTGAAGCGCAAACGGTGGCTAACTGCTATACGGCGATCGAGCTTGGTGTCGACGTTTTGCCGGTCCTGAACAAGATCGACCTCCCATCGGCCATGCCCGATAACGCGCGGCAGGAGATCGAGGACGTTATCGGCATTGATGCGTCAGAAGCCGTGCTGGCTTCAGCCAAGACCGGCCTGGGTGTTGAAGACATTCTTGAAGCAATCATCAAGCGCATCCCGGCACCGGAAGGTGATCCGGACGCACCTTTCAAAGCCTTGCTGGTCGATTCGTGGTTTGACAATTATGTTGGTGTGGTGATGTTGGTGCGTGTTTTCGATGGCACCTTGCGTCCGAAGGACAAAATCCGGCTGATGGCGGCTGGCTCAACACACTTGTGCGAACAGGTTGGGGTATTTACCCCGAAAGCCTTGCAACGCGACGCTTTGCGTGCGGGCGAGGTGGGTTTCATCATCTCGGGTATCAAAGAACTGCAGGCCGCCAAGGTGGGCGATACGGTGACGCTGGCCGACCGCCCGGCCGCTGAGGCACTGCCGGGCTTCAAGGAAATCAAGTCGCAGGTTTTTGCCGGACTTTACCCGGTTGAGTCAAATCAGTATGACTCCCTGCGCGAATCGCTTGAGAAGCTTAAGCTCAACGATGCCTCCCTGCATTACGAGCCGGAAGTATCGCAGGCGCTCGGTTTTGGCTTTCGCTGCGGATTCCTTGGTTTGCTGCACATGGAAATCGTCCAGGAACGGCTGGAACGTGAGTTTGATCAGGATCTGATCACCACGGCACCGACCGTCGTCTACGAAGTCCTGATGCGCGACGGCAGCGTGATCCAGGTTGAAAATCCCGCGAAACTGCCGGATCAATCAAAAGTTGAGGAAATTCGCGAACCGATCATCACGATCACGGTTTTTGTTCCACAGGAATATCTCGGCAACGTCATCACACTGTGTAATCAGAAGCGCGGTAGCCAGGTTGATATGACTTATCGTGGCCGTCAGGTGCAGCTGGTATACGAGATGCCGATGGCCGAAGTGGTGATGGATTTCTTCGATAAATTGAAGTCGGTCTCGCGCGGCTACGCCTCGCTGGACTATGAGTTCAAGGAATACCGGGCCGCCGATGTGGTCAAGCTGGATATTCTGATCAATAGCGAAAAGGTGGATGCCCTGTCGGTCATCGTCCATCGCGCCAACGCGATCTATCGTGGCCGTGAACTGGCTTCCAAAATGCGCGAACTGATTCCGCGCCAGATGTATGACGTAGCCATCCAGGCCGCTATTGGTTCGAACATCATCTCGCGCGAAAACGTCAAGGCGATGCGCAAGGATGTGCTTGCCAAGTGCTACGGTGGAGACATCTCACGCAAGAAAAAATTGCTTGAAAAACAAAAAGCCGGCAAGAAACGGATGAAACAGGTTGGCTCGGTCGAGATTCCGCAGGAAGCTTTCCTCGCGGTTCTGCGCATTGGCAAGTAACGGAGTGTTGAATTGAATTTTGCCCTGATCCTCTTCATCCTGCTGCTTGTCAGCGGCGCTATCTGGGCGACCGACGCCTTCATCCTGCGCAAACGCCGCTTGGCAAGTGCCAAGGACCCTTGGTGGGTCGAATACGGCGCCAGCTTTTTCCCCGTTATTCTTGTTGTTTTTGTTCTGCGCTCATTCATCGTTGAGCCGTTCAAAATCCCGTCGGGTTCGATGATTCCGACGCTGCTGGTAGGCGATTTCATTCTGGTCAATAAATACACCTACGGCATCCGGCTACCGGTTATCAACAAGAAAATAATCGACATCAATAGTCCCCAGCGTGGCGATGTCATGGTTTTTCGTTACCCGGAAGATCCATCACAGGACTACATCAAGCGTGTTGTCGGCATGCCAGGGGACAAGATTGCCTACCAGAACAAGCGCCTGACAGTTAATGGAAAAGCGCTGGAGATAAAGAAAACTGAAGACTACCTGCATCCCGAGCGACTCCACTACTCGCAGCAGTTCATCGAAAAACTGGGCGAGTTTGAGCACAAGATACTTACCGACGAGGATGCACCAAGCTTTATTCAAGCGGCAGCGCAATTCCCAAACAGGGAGAATTGCCTCTACAATAACGCGGGTGTAATTTGCACAGTGCCGGTCGGCCACTATTTCATGATGGGTGACAATCGCGACAACAGCCGTGATAGTCGTGCCTGGGGCTTTGTTCCGGAAGAGAACATTGTGGGTAAAGCGTTTTTCATCTGGTTCAATTTCAGCGATCCGATGAAGCGCATCGGATCGTTCAGGTAAGGAGTTGCGATGAATCGTCAGCGTGGTGTAGCCATTTCTGGATTGTTGTTCTGGGGCGTGATGATTGCTGTGGTTGCAATGCTCGGCATAAAAGTCACCCCTGACTACATTGACTACTGGAAGATTCAGAAAAGTGTCAAATCGGTGGCAGCACAGTCGACCGGCTTGACCGTGCCGGAAATTCGCAAGGCCTATGGCAAACACGCTGAAGTCGAGCACATTCAAACAATTCAGCCGGCTGACCTTGATATTTCAAAAGATGGCAACGAGATCGTCATCGCCTTTTCTTATGAAAAGCGCATCCCCCTATTTGCAAACATCACGCTGTTGATTGATTTTTCTGGCTCTTCGTCGGGGCGCGGCAAAGGCGAATGACCTACAGACGACTCGAGCAGGCGCTCGGCCATCAGTTTTTAGACACATCTCTCCTGCTGACTGCTCTTACTCACCGCAGCCACAGCTTGCCGCATAACGAGCGGCTCGAGTTCCTCGGTGACTCCATCCTTAACGGCGTCGTTGCCCGTCAGTTATTTGATCGTTTCCCCGAGATTCCGGAAGGCGATCTTTCACGACTGCGCGCCAATCTGGTTCGTCAAGATAGCCTGCACCAATTGGCTTTGAAGCTTTCGCTAGGCAATTTTCTGCGCCTCGGCGAGGGCGAGCTGAAGAGCGGCGGCAATCAGCGTCCATCGATTCTCGCTGATACCCTGGAAGCGCTATTTGGCGCCGTCTGGCTGGATGCTGGCTACGAGGCGGCAAACACCGTGATTGTGCGTTTGTACAGCGAAATGTTGGCAAAGATTGCGCCGGGGCAACCGATCAAGGACGCCAAGACGCGCTTGCAGGAACACTTGCAGGGGCGCCGCATGGCGTTGCCAAAATATTCGCTGACCGCGACTGAAGGTGAGGCGCATGCCCAGCAGTTCAAAATCGCCTGTGCGATTGACGCATTGAACATTCGTACCGAGGGCAGTGGCGGTAGTCGCCGCGCTGCCGAACAAATGGCCGCCGAGCGCGCGCTGGAAAGTTTGCAAAAATCATGAGTGAATTGAAATCAGGCTATGTCGCCATCGTCGGGCGTCCCAACGTCGGAAAATCGACCTTGCTCAACCGTCTGATCGGCCAAAAAGTCAGCATCGTCTCGCGCAAGGCCCAAACGACGCGGCATCGCATCATGGGCATCCTGACCAATCCCGATGCTCAGTACGTATTTGTCGATACACCGGGCTTTCAGACCAAGCACACCAATGCCCTGAACCGCGCGATGAATCGTGGCGTTACGCAGGCGCTGGCGGATGTCGATATCGTTCTTTTCGTCGTCGAAGCCGGTCGCTTCGATGACAAGGACAAGGCCGTGATTCGGCTGCTGCCAGCCGATCGCCCGGTCATCATCGTGGTGAACAAGATCGACCAGCTCAAGGACAAAACCAAACTCCTGCCATTCATGGCCGAGTTGGCCAAGGAGCGCGATTTTGCCGCAATCATTCCGGTCAGTGCAGCCAAGGGCAAGCAGCTCGACGACCTGCTGCGCGAGACGCGTAAGTACCTGCCGCACAGCGAACTGCTGTTCGGCGAAGACGAAATCACTGACAAGAGCGAGAAGTTTCTTGCCGCTGAATACATCCGCGAAAAACTCTTTCGCCTGATTGGCGACGAATTGCCCTACGCGGCGACCGTAGAAATTGAAAAGTTTGAAATGGACGGTGCGCTGCGCCGGATACACGCGGCCATCGTCGTTGATCGTGACGGGCACAAGGCCATCATCATTGGCAGCGGCGGTGAGACGCTGAAGCGGATCGCCTCCGAGGCGCGTCAGGACATGGAACGCCTGTTCGATGGCAAGGTTTTTCTTGAAGTCTTCGTCAAGGTCAAGTCCGGCTGGGCAGACGATGAGCGTCTGCTCAAAAGCCTTGGCTACGAATAGTCTTTAACGCGAGCAAGGACGCGGGGCGGTGACACTTCGGCACAAAGTCGACGGCCAGCCAGCTTTCGTGCTGCATGCTTATCCATTTCGCGAAACCAGCCTGATCGTTGAAGTCTTTTCGCGCGACTTCGGTCGCGTCGCCTTGCTGGCACGCGGTGCTCGTCGCCCGCGTTCGGCGCTGCGCGGCCTGCTGCTGGGCTTTCAGCCGCTGGAACTGGGCTGGGCCGGCAAGGGCGAAGTGCAAACCCTGATGAAAGCCGAGTGGCAGGGCGGACAACCGCTTCTGTCCGGCAAAGCCTTGCTCTGCGGCTACTATCTCAATGAGTTGCTGATCAACCTGTTGCCACGGGAAGATGCCCACGAACGTCTCTTCTCGGTTTATGCTCAGACCCTGCGCCATTTTGCCGACGGTATGCACGAATCCCAGCTGCGCCGCTTCGAGCGGGCGCTACTGCAGGAGCTAGGTTACGGCCTGACGCTCGATAGCGACGCTCATGGCGTGCCACTCGATGCCGCCGGGTACTATGCCTACGAGATCGAACGCGGTTTGGTACGCTTGCGGCAACCGGGCCGTTCGGCGCTTTCGGTGAGCGGCAAGACACTGATCGACCTGGCGCGCGAAGACTTCGCCGATCCGTGCTCGCTGGCCGAAGCCAAGCAACTGATGCGCGCGTTGATTACGCACTATACGGGTGGCACTGGATTGAAGACCCGCAAGATTTTTATGGAGCTCCAGGAATTATGACAGCAGCCATGATCGAACTCGGTGTAAACATCGACCACGTGGCCACCATCCGTCAGGCCCGCCGCACTTACGAGCCCGATCCAGCCTGGGCGGCGGTCGAGGCGCAGCTGGGCGGCGCCGACGGGATTACCGTTCATCTGCGCGAAGACCGGCGCCACATCCAGGATGCCGATGTCGAACGGCTGCGCGATCTGACGCAGATCAAGCTCAATCTGGAAATGGCGGCGACCGATGAAATGCTCGGCATTGCCTGCCGCCTCAAGCCACAAATGGCCATGCTGGTGCCTGAAGGCCGCCATGAAGTCACCACCGAAGGCGGTCTTGATGTGCTCGGGCAGGAAGCCATGCTCAAGAACTCCGTTGCTCGTCTCGCTGATGCCGGCATTGTCACCAGCGTCTTCATCGACGCTGAACTGGCGCAGATTGAAGCTGCTGCGCGCATTGGTGCTCAGGTGTGCGAAATCCACACCGGCCCTTACGCGCACGCCTTTTACACAAAAGGACGCGATGTCGACAGCCCGGCGGTGCTTTTTGAGCTCGAAAAAATCCGCCTGGCGGGCGAGGCGATTCGTCGCCTCGGCATGCGTTTCAATGCCGGTCACGCACTCAACTACGTCAATGTGCAGCCAGTCGCGCAATTGGCCGGTATCCGCGAGTTGCACATCGGCCACGCCATCGTCAGTCGCGCCGTATTTGTCGGCATGCGCGAAGCCGTACGCGAGATGAAGAGCCTGATGCGCGAGGCGCAGTCGGTGCGGCTGACAAAATGATCGCTGGTGTCGGTACCGATATCGCTGCAGTGGCTCGCCTCGGCAAGCTCTATGAGCGCCACGGCGAGCGCGCACTCGACAAGCTTCTGGCAACAGCCGAACGCGCCGATTTTACCAAAGCAAAAGACCCGGCACGGTTTCTCGCCAAGCGCTTTGCCGCCAAGGAAGCTTTTGGCAAAGCGCTCGGTACGGGTGTCGTCGCACCGGCAACCTTGCCCAATATCACGGTCATACACGACGCCCTTGGCAAACCCTCTTTCGACTACGCGCCGGCCCTCGCCATGCACCTGGCGGAACGCGGGTTGATTGCCCACCTGTCGATCAGCGATGAACACGAGTTTGCCGTCGCCTTTGTCGTCATGGAGCACGTATGAGTACCGTCCAGCAAACACCCGGCCCGTTGATGATCGACATCGCAGGGCTGCGACTCACCGATCTGGATCGTGAGCCCCTGAAACACCCCTTGGTCGGCGGGATCATCCTGTTCGGTCGCAACTACCAATGCCCGGAGCAGCTTGAAAGTCTGACCGCTGAAATTCGTACGCTGCGCTCACCACCCCTGCTGATTGCCATTGATCACGAAGGGGGGAGGGTGCAGCGCTGTCGTGAAGGCTTCACACGCCTGCCGCCGATGCGTCGCCTGGGCGAGATGTGGGAAAGCAGACCGGATGAAGCGCTGGCGGCTGCACGCGACATTGGCTACGTACTCGCTGTCGAATTGCGTGCGTGCGGCGTCGATATGTCCTTCACCCCGGTACTCGACCTTGACTGGGGGCGCAGCACGGTGATCGGTGACCGGGCTTTTCATGGCGACCCGGCGGTTGTTTCAAAACTGGCTGGGGCGCTTATCGAAGGCCTGCACAGTGCCGGCATGGTCGCCTGCGGCAAACATTTTCCCGGTCATGGTTGGGCCGTTGCCGACTCGCATATCGCCATGCCGGTCGACGAACGCAGCCTCGCCGAACTCGCGCCGGATCTGCAACCTTATCGACAGGTTAAACTTGATGCGGTAATGCCGGCGCACGTGATTTACCCGCAGATCGACGCCCGGCCGGCCGGGTTTTCGCCGGTCTGGTTGAACAAACTGCGAGATGAACTGGGCTTTGATGGCGTTATCTTCAGTGACGACCTGTCAATGCAAGGCGCCAGCGTTGCCGGCGATGTCGTAGGTCGCGTCAGTGCCGCCTGGGATGCCGGCTGTGACATGATGCTCGTATGCAATTCACCGGAGGCGGTAGGTGATTTGCTTGACCGTTGGCAACCGGCGCCTGATCCGGTTCGGGCGAAACGCATCGAGCGCTTGTTGCCCTCGATCGAACCATCGACGTGGTCTGATTTGCAGAAAAATGCGCGTTATCTGGCCGGGGCTTCACTGGCAGAAAAAATGCTCGGCTGAGCCTGCACAAGGCAAACAAAAAGGCAGCCTCGGCTGCCTTTTTCGTGAGCGTCGGCCAGGCTTACTTGACGCGGGCGCGATACTCGTTGGTGCGGGTGTCGATTTCGATCTTGTCGCCGATTTCAACAAAAGCGGGGACCGGCAGTTCGAAACCGGTGGACAAACGCGCCGGCTTCAAAACCTTGCCTGAGGTATCGCCCTTGACGGCCGGCTCGGTGTAGATGACTTCGCGAACCAGGCTGTTCGGCAGTTCAACCGAGATGGCCTTGCCATCATAGAACACCACTTCGCAGGGCATCGCTTCTTCGAGGTAGCTCAGCGCATCAGCCATGCAGTCGCCTTCGATTTCGTACTGGTTGTACTCGGCGTCCATGAAAACGTACATCGGGTCGCCGAAGTACGAGTAGGTCACTTCCTTGCGCTCAAGCTGAACAACGTCAAACTTGTCATCGGCACGATAGACGGTCTCGCTCGGCGAGCCGGTCAGAAGATTCTTCATCTTCATTTTGACGACCGACGCATTGCGGCCGGATTTGCTGTATTCAGCCTTGAGGACAACCATCGGATCGTTGCCGACCATAAACACGTTGCCTACGCGAAGTTCCTGAGCTGTTTTCATAGTACGTTCCGGTAATAGCGGGGAAAAGTTAGCCGCGGATTATAGCTTGGATTGGCAAAAACGCACCAGACTGCTCGATAAATCTTCCTGTTTTTCCAGTTTTTCGGCCCAACGACTGGCGAGTTTGTCCAGATCGTCAAGGTGGGCGACAAAATCCTGCCAATGCGCCAGCTTTAGCTGCCCGCCATTCCATGCGTGCCAGAATTCGTTGAGCGCATGGTTGGTCGCATTTTGTAGCCCGACGCAATAAATATCGAGGAATGCATCGAGTTTCGCCAGATGCGCATTTTCTTCCTGCGGGTAAATGTGCCAGACCATAGGTTTTGCAGCCCACTGTGCGCGCACGAAGGAATCCTCGCCGCGTACGAAGTTGAGATCGCAGGCCCAGAGCAGCAGGTCATAGCGACTTTGTTCAACGAAGGGAAGTATGCGCAATTCAAGCTCGCCGCACCGTACAAGATCGCCCGGCTTGAGCGGACGGCCACAGAAGGCTTCAGCAACCGGTAGCGCGCGTGATGCCGGAAGCAGGCAGCAAACGGGCGTTTCCGAGGCTTGCCATAGCTGCAGCAGATCGGCGATCGCCGGGTTTTCGTAAGCGAATAGCGAAACCTTCAACGCGTTATCTGCTGGTGGCGGAAAGCCAAGCGACTGCCAGAATTCCAGTTGCCGCACAGGGCTTGCTTCAAAGGCCTGTTTGCGCGAACACAGGTCGTTCTCACGTAACAGGCCACCGGTATCGGCTGAAAAACCTGGGAAATAAAAATATTTCACCAGCGGCAGGCGAGGGTGCGGCGAACTGAGCGCATGGCAACCGGTAACCCACTGCTCGGCGCTCAGGTATTCAAGGTTGATCCATGCCGGCGGCGGCTTGCGCTGCACCATCGCCGCGACAAAGCACTCCGGCAGCCGGCAGCCAAAGGCTTCGATCACGACGCCGCCGGGCGCAAGCTCGGGAAAGCTTGCCGGCCAATGCCGGATCTCGACGCCCGCGATCGTCTGGATTGCCATCTGCGCGTCGATGTCCGGACAAAGCGGCTGAAAAGACTTCAGGTCGTCGACCCATAAACGAACGTGCAAATGCTGCTCGGCGGCGAGCTGTCGCGCCAGCCGCCAGCAGACACCGATGTCGCCATAATTGTCGACAACGTTGCAAAAAATATCCCAGTCGGGTGGCGATGCGGCGGGCATGGAGGGGGCAGGCGAGCGTGATAACATCGGACCCGACATCCTACCTTAGAGCTGCTGACGATTGGTTCCGTGCAGCAATTAGCGATTGCGCTTAATTTTAAAACCCACCGCAGAGACGCAGAGGACGCAGAGATGACGCAGAGAAAATCAGACTCCTGTCCGTATTTTGCTCTTCTCTGCGTTTCCTCTGCGTCCTCTGCGTCTCTGCGATTGGTTCGATGTTTAAATGCAATCACCCTGATGAACCGATAATGAACAAGCCGTTCGACGCCAAATCCCTGCTCGCGACACTGACCGAATTGCCGGGCGTCTATCGCATGCTCGATGCGGCCGACAAGGTGCTCTATGTCGGCAAGGCAAAAAACCTCAAGAAACGTGTCGCCTCGTATTTTCGCGACAGCCATCCGAGTCCGCGCATTGCACTAATGGTCGCGCAGATCGCCCGGGTCGAAACAACGGTCACGCGCTCCGAAGCCGAAGCGCTGCTGCTTGAAAACAACCTCATAAAAAGCCTGTCGCCACGCTACAACATTCTTTTTCGCGACGACAAATCGTATCCCTACATCGTGCTGACGCGCGACAGATTTCCGCGCCTTGCTTTCTTTCGTGGCACGACCGACAAGCGCGCCGACTATTTCGGTCCCTTTCCCTCATCCGTGGCGGTGCGCGAAAGCGTGCATCTTCTGCAGAAAATGTTTCGGCTGCGCACCTGCGAGAGCTCGGTGTTCAACAACCGTACCCGCCCATGTCTGCTCTACCAGATCAAACGCTGCTCCGGTCCCTGCGTCGACCTGATCAACCCCGAGGCCTATGCACAGGATGTGCAAATGGCCTCCCTGTTCCTGCAGGGGCGCCAGCAGGAGGTGATCGGCCGATTGACTGCTGCCATGGATCAGGCGGCAACCACGCTCGCCTTCGAGCAGGCCGCGCTTTATCGTGACCAAATCCAGTCCTTGCGGCAGGTGCAGGACAAGCAGTACGTCGAGAGCAGCAAAGGGGAGGACGTCGATATCGTTGCCGCCGTGGAGGAGGGCGGTATGCTTTGTGTCAATCTCGCCATGGTGCGCGGCGGCCGCCATCTGGGCGACAAGTCGCAGTTCCCGAGCAACTCGGCGGATTCGACAGCAATCGAAGCATTGACGGCATTTTTGCACCAGCACTATCTGACGCAGCCGATTCCGGCGCGCATTTTCGTCAATCTTGCGCTGCCCGACAACGAAATGGCCGACACGCTTGGCGAGCTGGCCGGCCGTCCGGTGCAAATCGGTGAGGCGAGGCTCACCATGCAACGCATCTGGGTCGAGATGGCCGAACAGAACGGCAAACTGGCGATCAGCGCACGGCGCAACATGCTGTCCCTGCAGGGCAACCGAATCGAAGCGCTCTGCCAGGCACTTGCTCTTGATCTCGACGAAGAAAAAGAGGCGCGTATCGAATGCTTCGATATCAGTCATACGCAAGGAGAGGCCACCGTCGCCTCGTGTGTCGTCTATCAGGGAAACGGCATGCGCAAGTCGGAATACCGCCGCTTCAACATCAAGGATATTCAACCGGGGGATGACTACGCCGCGATACGGCAGGTGGTGTTGCGTCGTTACGAAAAAGTTGCATCCGGCGAGGGCGTCGTACCCACCCTGATTCTCATCGACGGCGGCAAGGGCCAGGTCAGTTCGGCCGCCTCAGCGCTTGAGGAACTTGGCCTGACGCATTTGCCGATGATCGGCGTCGCCAAAGGCGAAGCGCGCAAGCCGGGCCTGGAAAGCTTAATTTTCGCCGATGGCCGCGAACCGTTACAATTGGCCCCGGAACACCCCGCACTGCATTTGATCCAGGAAATTCGCGATGAAGCGCATCGCTTTGCGATAAGCGGCCATCGGGCGCAACGTGGCAAGGCCCGCAGAACCTCGACGCTGGAAGAAATTGGCGGCATCGGGCCGAAACGGCGCAAAGCGCTGGTGTCGCACTTTGGCGGCTTGCAGGGCATCTCGGATGCCGGGGTGGATCAACTGAGTGCAGTTCCGGGCATCAGCCGGGAACTGGCCGAAAAAATTTACGCGGCTTTACATTGATGCCATTGAATGTACCGATACTCCTGACCTGGCTGCGGATCGTCCTGATCCCGCTGATGATTGCTGTCTATTACGTGCCGGAATCGTGGGTGCACGGAATAGGGCGCGACCTTTCGGCAACCCTGATTTTCACCGTGGCCGCCGCG
>JBIKLY010000045.1:0-28415 GCA_044359525.1 Rhodocyclaceae bacterium
TGACCAGGAAGCCCGGTGTACTTTTTACCGGCAATGGCAGGCGGTCAATCTGTTTGACAAAAGCAGCAGCACGCGCTGCCATTTCCGGATCGCCGCCCTCGGCAGAAACCACTTCAACCAGCGGCATCTTCGATACCGGATTAAAAAAATGGATGCCGACCAGACACGCCGGATTCTTCAATACGGTGCGCAGATCCTCGATCTTCAGACTTGAGGTGTTGGTGGCGAGAATGGCATCAGGCTTCATCACCGTGTCGAGTTTTTTGAAAAGCGCATGCTTGGCCTCGATGTTTTCAAATATCGCCTCAATCACCACATCGGCTTGCGCCGCACCATGGCCTTCGGGATCGGGGATCAAGCGATCCATCACGTTGCGCAGCTCGAACTTGTCCTTGATGCGCTTGCTGTACGAGGCATAAGCACGTTTCAGCGCGGGCGCGATGCGTTCCATCCCCTGATCCTGCAGAGTGACCGTCAAACCACGCAGGGCACACCAAGCAGCAATATCGCCACCCATGACGCCGGCACCGATCACATGAACACGTTTGGCCTGAAAATCACTCTGTTTACCGAAAGCTTTAAGACGCTCCTGCATAAAGAAAACGCGAACCAGATTGCGCGCGGTGGGCGAGCGTACGATGCTGTCAATCAGCGCCGGTGCAGCCAGCGCATTACCGTTGAATTTCGCCCAGATATCGATCAGCGCATAAGGCGCCGGGTAGTGCTCCTGCCTTGCACGAGCGGCCACTTGCTTCTTCGCACCACGGGCAACGACGCCCTTGAGCGGGCCATTGAGCAGGCGTTGCAGCAATGGCAAAGGCCGACGCGGCGTATTCGAAAGAAGCAAAATTTTGGCGGCACTATCCATGACGCGCGGTGGCACGCAGTCGTCTGCCAGGCCGAGCCGCCGGGCTTTTTTGGCATCGATCGACTTGCCGGTTAGCATCATGTCGAGCGCCGCCTGTGCGCCGATACGTTGCGGCAGGCGAAGCATCCCACCCCAGCCTGGTACGATGCCGAGCATCACTTCCGGCAAGCCCATTTTGGTACCCGGTTCGTCAACGGCCAGCAGATAGCGGCAGGCCAGCGCCAGCTCAAGCCCGCCGCCCAAACAATGGCCGCGAACCAGCGCCAACGTTGGATAGGGAACGTCAGCCAGCCGGTTGAACAGGTTCCAGCCCCGCGAGACAAGCGCGATACCCTTCGCGGGGGTATCGAGCTCGGTGAACTCTTGAATGTCTGCGCCCGCAATGAAACCGGCGGATTTTCCCGAACGGAAAATCAGGCCCTTCGGTGGATAGGTATCGAGCTGGTCCAGCAAAAGGCCAAGCTCGTTCATCACCACGCTGGAGAGTGAATTGGTCGACTCGCCGGCCTTGTCCAGCGTCGCCCAGGCGACGCCATCGGCATCGACTTCCAGTTGCCAGTGCAGGTAAGTACTTGTGATCATTTAAGGTAATCCATTTCTATTGCAGCGTCTGGCCGGCGGCAGCGAAAGCGACCGACACACCGCCCGGACCAACATTGACAACAGCAGTTTTGCTCATCGGCGAAACCAGCACTTCGACACCACACTCGATAGCGGCACGCAGCAGTTCGTTGTAGCCGGCAAATGTCGGCAGTTTTTCCAACGGGCCGCCATAACTGACGCTGACAAAAGGCGCCGCAAGCCCGCTACGCACGCGGGCTGAAGCATTGGCAAACAGCTTTTCCGTACCGGTATCGAACCCGCGAACTTTGGTCACCGGCGTCGTCACGTCCTGATTGACGTGCAGGATCGGTTTGACGTCGAGCATTGACCCGACCATGTAGGAGCCCCAGCCAATGCTTTTGTCGCCTTTTTTCGAGGCGCGCTTGTAAATATGGAAGAGATCGGTCGGCAACAGATAGGCGTGCGTCACATCAACCAGCTCACGCAAACGGGCACCAATTTCACTGGGAGTCGCCCCTTGCCGGATCAGGCGGATTGCCTCGGCTGCCTGTATTGCCTGCCCGGTGAACATGTTGCGCGACGACACAACCGCCAAACCAAAGCGCTCAGGCACGCCGGCATCGCGCCGTACCTGCTTGTACTTGGTCAGAATAGCGCGCGAAGCTTTCATTGCGTTGTCGTAGATCTGACTGCGCGAACTGGTGATGGTCAGGCAAAATACATAGTCGAAGTCGAGCACTAGACGCTCAAGGAAAAGACGCTCGATCTGATCGGAGGAATAGGGGATGGATTCAGAAAAATCTTCGGATTTACGGTCAAGATGCGTGTCGTAAAAAGCCTGCGTTTCGGCCGGATCGCGCCGGTCTTCAACCAGACTTGTTCCGATACGCAAGGTGATCGGCATGACGATAATGCCATGCGCCTCAATGAAAGACTTAGGCAAATCGCAGCACGAATCAACAAGAACGCCGATACGCATCACGCCACCCCCATCGTTTCAACAAGCATCGCGCCACCCTGCCCGCCACCGATACAGATCGAGGCGATGCCGCGTTTGGCCTGAGCCGCGCGCAACACGTGCAACAGATGGAGAACGATGCGGGCGCCGGAAGCGCCCACCGGATGGCCGAGGGCAACTGCACCGCCGTCGATGTTCAAACGATCCGGATGCACCGAACCGAGCGCGCCAGCCAAACCAAGCTGTTCGCGACAATACTCATCGGACTCCCAGGCAGCAACGCAGCCGAGCACCTGTGCAGCGAAGGCTTCGTTGATCTCCCAGGCGTCTATATCATCGAGTGTCAGGCCGTGGTGCTGCATGATCGGTGTTGATGCGTGCACGGGGCCAAGCCCCATCTCAGCCGGATCAAGCCCCGCCCACTGACTGTCGGCAATTTTACCGAGCGGCTGAAGGTTCCATTTTTTGATCGCAGCTTCGGAAGCCAAAATCAGCCACGCTGCACCATCGGTAATTTGCGAGCTGTTGCCCGGTGTTACGCGACCGTACTTGCGGTCGAAAAACGGCTTGAGTTTCGCCAATCCAGCCATGCTGGAATCAGAACGCACACCATCATCTTCGGTGTAAACATTGCCTTTGGCATCAACCAGCGGAACGATCTCGGCAAGATTTCCCGCCTCGCGCGCGGCCACTGCCCGCTGATGACTGCGCACGGAAAACTCATCCATCTGCTGCCGCGTGATGCCGAACTTCCACGCAATGTTCTCGGCGGTTTGCCCCATCAACAGGCCGATCACCGGATCGGTCAAGCCCTTCATCAAACCGATCACCGGCGAGAGCAGAACTGACGGCCGCAGCTTGGCGAACATGGCAAGCTTCTGGCTGAGCGTCTTGGCCTGCATCATGCCGGCAAACCACAGGACCATCGCATCAGAATAGAGCAGTGGCGCGCGCGACAAGGCGTCAACACCGCCAGCCAACACCAGTTCCGAACGGCCAGCCTGAATATTCGAGATCGCCGAATCGAGCGCCTGCATGCCACTGGCGCAATTGCGCATCACCGTCCAGCCCGGCACCTTCTGCCCGCAACCCAAACGCAAGGCAACCACCCGACCGATATTGACTTCATCCGGCGACGGCCCTGCACAACCGAGAATCACCTCGTCGAGATCGGTTGGCGCAAATGACTGCCGCATAAGCAATGAGCGTCCGGCTTGTACCGCCAGATCGCTCGCCGCAAATGCTCCCGGGCCGTTGCGCGCTTTCAGGAACGGCGTTCTTGCACCGTCCACGATATACACAGGCTGGAATGCCACATCTCCTCCTTTGGATTTGTCTTTTTTCGAAAGCCTCGTCAAATCTGCAGGCATGGCGGAGTTGCGCCATGCCTGCAGAGTGACTGGCCTTTCGTTATTTAAGCCGCTGCTTTTTGTGCTGTAGGTTGCTGTTTTTTCAAACCGAAGTCATGCGGAAAATCATCTACCCGGATAACAATGTCACGCAGCTCGTTGCGGCGCCTAAGTACCGCATATTCGGCCGCATTGACCAGGCCGGCAGCAAAAGCCGCCTGCGCCAGATCACGAACATTGGCATCCGGATTGTTATTCAGAGCGCCACTCTTTTCAGCAGCGCGGATTTTCGCTTCAATCGGCTCGGCCTCAATCGTGGCGACAAGCGCCATCTCAACCGCACCAATGGCTTCAGTTTCCACCTTGGGCAGATAAGTCTCGGCGGTCAGGCGATCACGCGTAGCGGACGGCTCGATCAATAGCTTGGCGACTTGATGTCCGATCTTGTCGGACGGAACGTCGTACGGACGTCCCAGCGGGAAGACGATGCGGTAGAGCAAACGACCAACAAAGCGGTTGGGGAAATTGTCGATCACGCCGTCAAAAGCCATCTGCGCTTTGTACATCGCGTCCCATATCGCCCAATGCATGAGCGGCGCATCGGCCTGCTGACGCCCTTCGGATTCATAGCGTTTGAGTGTGGCCGAACACAGATACATCATCGACAAGATATCCCCCAGGCGCGCCGAGAGCTTCTCGCGCCGCTTCAACTCGCCGCCCATGACCAGCATCGAAATGTCTGACAGGAAAGCAAAAGCCGAAGAGAAACGTGTCAGTTGCTGATAGTAGCGCTTGGTTTCCGGCGCAACGTTGGCGGGCACGGAAACAAAATGCGAGCCGGTCAGACCTTTCATCAGCGCACCAAAACCATGACTGATGGTGAATCCAATATGGCCAAACAGTGCCGAATCGAACTGCTGCAGCCCCGCATCGGCATCCGGGTTATGCGCGGCCTGCATTTCTTTCAGGACATAAGGATGGCAGCGGATGGCGCCCTGACCGAAAAGAATCAGGCTGCGTGTCAGGATATTTGCGCCTTCGACGGTGATGCCAATCGGGATCTGCTGGTAGGCACGGCCAAGGAAATTCGACGGCCCGAGGCAGATACCCTTGCCTCCGACGACGTCCATCCCGTCATTGACCACCTGACGGGCGCGCTCGGTAACGTGATACTTGGCAATGGCCGAGGCCACCGAAGGCTTTTCGCCAAGATCGACGGCACCGGCTGTCATCTTGCGCACAGCATCCATCATGTAGGTGTAAGCGCCGATGCGGGTGAGCGCTTCTTCAACACCTTCAAAGCGACCAATCGACATCTTGAACTGACTACGCACGCGCGCATAGCCACCGACCGCGCGCGCAGTCATCTGTGCCATGCCGGCATTCGACGACGGCAACGAGATCGAGCGCCCAGCCGCCAGACATTCCATCAGCATTCGCCAGCCCTGACCGGCCATGGCCGGGCCGCCGATAATATAGTCAAGCGGCATGAACACATCCTTGCCGCGCGTCGGCCCGTTCATGAACATCGCGTTAAGCGGGAAGTGGCGACGACCAAGATCGGCACCCGGCGTGTCGTGTGGCACCAGCGCACACGTGATGCCGATGTGCTTCTTGTTGCCAAGCAGGCCATCCGGGTCGAACATATGGAATGCCAGACCGAGAATGGTGCAGATCGGCCCCAGCGTGATGTAACGCTTGTCCCAGGTCACGCGCATGCCGAGCACTTCTTTGCCCTGCCACATACCCTTGCAGACGATGCCGATATCGGGAATCGACGCGGCGTCGGACCCGGCCCACGGACTGGTCAGCGCAAACGCCGGGATTTCGATCCCTTTCGCGAGGCGTGGCAGGTAGTGATTCTTCTGCGCGTCGGTACCGTAATGCAGCAACAATTCGGCCGGCCCGAGCGAGTTGGGCACCATGACGGAAACGGAAAGCGCCGATGAGCGGGTAGACAGCTTGGTAACCACCTGCGAATGCGCGTAAGCCGAAAATTCCAGGCCACCATAACGCTTCGGGATGATCATGCCGAGAAAACCCTTGTCCTTGACGTACTTCCAGGCTTCGGGCGACATATCCTGCAACTCGTGCGTGACCTCCCAGTCATGGACCAGTGCACAGGCCTGCTCTACCTCGTTGTCCATGAAAGACTGCTCTTCCGCGGTCAGCTTAGGCACCGGGTAGGCGAGCAGTTTGTTCCAGTCCGGATTGCCGCAAAACAACTCGCCGTCCCACCACACGGTGCCAGCCTCAAGCGCCTCACGCTCGGTATCGGACATTTGCGGCAGGATTTTTTTGTAGGTTCTGAAAATAGACCGGCTGATCAGCCCGCGTCGCAGGGGACGAACGCTGATCAGCACGGCAAAGCCAACGAGAATGCTCCCGATGACCAATGGAATGATCGAGTTGATCATGGCTGTATCTCCTTTTTTAGTCTCAGGCCGTCTGGCACTTCCCGGAGGAAGTCGACGACTCTTGTTGTTGTCTGGATGAATCGGAGAACTCGGGCAACGGTGCCCGCAGGCCGCCGAGCAGAAAGGGCATCAAGCGGTCGGCAAGGCGCTTGGCAGCGACCTTGTCGTCGATATCAGCGTCCGAAATGTCGCCCAATTCACAGCCGGTAACCACCTGCAAAACGTCTGTCCCGGCAATCGCGTAAGACATGGCACCGAGCATGAAATGAAGACGCCAGACAATCTCTGCGCGAGGAACATCCGGCAAAGCGCGAAAGAGGGCAAGCTTGTAACGGTCAATCACTTCGGCGTACTCGCCGGAAAAAAAAGTGCGGATAAACTCTGCCGGCTCGGTCAATGTGCGGCCAAGCAAACGTAAAAAAGTCATGCCGCCGAGTGATTCATCCCCGCCCATGCGCAGCAGAGTGCCAAAAAAAGCCTCCAGCACTTGCGATGGTTTGAGCGGGGCTCCAGCGGACTGCGCTTCAAGTTGATCGAGCGCATTCAACCGCTCAAAGTTAAGCCAGGCGAGGCGCCGCCGGAAAACCTCGCGCAGCAGAGCTTCCTTCGAGCCAAAATGGTAATTTACCGCCGCCAGATTGACCTCGGCAGAACCTGTAATCATCCGCATTGACGTCCCTTCGTAGCCGTGCGCCATGAAGAGGCGCTCGGCGACATCGAGAATGCGCTCGCGGGTATCTTGAGTGATCTTGTTATCGGACATGAACTGGCAATCAAAAATTTAGGCGGGGTATTCGCCCAGACAAATAGTTCAAACGTTTGTTTTAATCATAAGACCTGTTTCGGGCGAATGCAAGATGTTTCTACTATTTTTAACCCCGGCCTTGAGAGCAGGCACGCCAAGGCCGCATACTCAGCACAACCGACAAAACCGACAAGCCCCCTATGCGCCGCTCTTCCAACCCACGCCCGCCCGCCGGCCAACCCCTGCCCGAATCCCATATCTGGCGCACGCTGAACAGCCTGACGCCCTACCTGTGGCAGCACAAGTGGCGGGTATTGCTCGCGCTCTCCTGCCTGGTCATGGCCAAAGTGGCAAACGTTGCCGTGCCCCTTGTCTTCAAGGAGATGATCGACGGCTTGACTGCCGCCCAACAAACCCTGGCGCTCCCGGCGCTATTGCTGGCGCTCTATGGTGCGCTGCGCTTTTCGACGTCGCTGTTCACTGAACTGCGTGAAATTCTTTTCGCCCGGGTAACCCAGCAAGCGGTACGTCGTATTGCCCTGGAAGTTTTTCGTCACCTGCATGCACTGTCGTTGCGCTTCCACCTTGAACGACAAACCGGCGGTGTCTCGCGCGACATTGAGCGTGGCAGTCGCTCAATCTCCAGTCTGATCAGTTACACCTTGTATTCGATCCTGCCGACACTCGTAGAAATCACGTTGGTGCTCAGCATCCTGTTCACCAAATACGACAACGGTTTCGTGCTGATCACGCTGATTTCACTAAGCACCTACATTATCTTCACAATTGCCGTCAGCAACTGGCGCATCGACCTCCGGCGCCAGGTCAACGATACCGACTCGGCCGCCAATACACGCGCCATCGACAGCCTGCTTAACTACGAAACGGTGAAATACTTTAACAACGAGGATTACGAAGCGCGCCGCTACGATACCCAGATGAGCCACTGGGAAAACGCGGCGACCAGAAGCCAGATTTCGTTGTCCTGGCTCAACCTCGGCCAGCAGATCATCATCGCACTTGGCGTCACGGCGATGATGTGGCGTGCGGCAAGCGGCGTGGTCGACGGACGGATGACGATTGGCGACCTGGTTCTGGTCAACGCCTTCCTTATCCAGCTCTACATGCCGCTGAGTTTTCTGGGCGTCGTTTATCGAGAAATCCGGCAATCGCTGGCCGACATCGAGCGCATGTTCGATCTGCTGGCCGTCAATCGCGAAATCGCCGACGTAGCTGATGCCGTAACGCTCGTTCCCGGGCCGGTAGCGGTGCACTTTGAATCAGTCGATTTCGCCTACGAGCCAAAGCGTCAAATTCTGCATGGCGTGAACTTCACCATTCCGCCGGGCCATACCGTGGCGGTGGTGGGTCAGTCGGGGTCGGGAAAGTCTACTCTCGCTCGGCTTCTATACCGCTTCTACGATATTAATGGCGGCCATATCCGGATCAACGGACATGATCTGCGCAGTCTGACTCAATCGAGTCTGCGGGCAGCAATCGGCATCGTCCCACAAGACACCGTACTGTTCAACGACACCATCTTCTACAACATCCAGTACGGTCGCCCCAGCGCTAGTCGAGAGGACGTACTTGCTGCGGCACACGCAGCACAACTTGCCGACTTTATCGAACTACTGCCCGACGGCTACGAAACGAAGGTCGGCGAGCGCGGACTCAAACTCTCGGGCGGGGAAAAGCAGCGGGTGGCCATTGCCCGTGCCCTGCTCAAGAACCCCCCTTTGTTGATTTTCGACGAAGCGACTTCGGCGCTCGACTCGAAAACCGAAAAGGCAATTCAGGCCAGCCTCGACGATGCAGCGCGTGGACGCACCACGCTGGTCATTGCGCATCGGCTATCGACGATCATGAATGCCGATCAGATTCTGGTAATGGATGGCGGCCGAATTGTCGAGCGCGGTTCGCATGCGCTTCTGCTTGAAGCGGAGGGCCGTTATGCGCAGATGTGGGCACTACAACAACAGGAGGAGGAAATCACCGGACCACCTGCCGTGCCATCGGGCGAATCCATACTCGACAACTCAGCCTGACTGCAAAACGCTCTGAGCTAAGTTGAAATACACGAGTATCTGTATTCAATGCGCCAAAGCAGAAAAATCAGCAATGGTGCAGGGGGCTCCGGTCTGCACCTGTCGATCTGCCACGAGATAATGCGCGCACATCATGGCACAATTGAAGAATGGAACAATCAGGAAGGTAGGGCATCGTTCGTTCTTCAACCCAAAGGCACAAGAGGCGTAATGGCCGAAAAAATTCTGATCTTCGACGACGAAGTCTTCAACCTCGAAATAATCCGTGAATGCTTCGAAGGAACCGGTTATGACCTGCATTTTTTTAATACAGGCGAAGCCGGCTGGGATGCGCTCAGCGCGCCTGGTGCTCGATTCGATCTGGCAATTCTTGACTGTATGATGCCAGGGCTGGATGGGCTGTCATTGCTAAAAAAAATCAAGGCAGACCACCGATTTGGCGCGCTGCCGGTAATCATGCAAACCGCTGCCGCGTTACCCGAACAGTTACGTGAGGGAATGCAGGCCGGCGCCCACTACTACCTGACAAAGCCCTTCGAATGCGACTCGCTACGCTCAATTGTGCGCGCTTCTCTGAGTGACGCCGCTGCAGAAATCGAGCTTCAGCGGCGTTTAAGGGATTATGGAGACTCGCTTCAACTATTGCAGGAAGGCAGCTTTGAACTTCAAACAGTGGAAGAAGCCGGCCGTCTGGCACACTTTCTGGCTCGCGCGACAACGCGCCCGGAACTAGTGGCCCTTGGCCTCTCAGAACTGTTGCTCAACAGCGTTGAACACGGCAATCTGGGGATCAGCTATCAGGAAAAAAATGAGCTGAAGCGGCGCGATCAGTGGCGGGAAGAGCTTGAACGCCGCCTGATCCTGGACGACAACCGCAACAAGCGTGTCCGCGTTCGGTTTCAACGTTGCAATGGCGCCCTCACATTTTCCATCAGTGACGAAGGGCAAGGCTTTGCCTGGAACAAGTATCTTGAATTCGATCCGGAACGCGCCTTCGATCCCAATGGTCGCGGCATTGCCATTGCTCGACTAAGGTGCTTCGACACGCTCGAATATCAGGGCTGCGGCAATACCGTCGTAGCCAGTATTTTCGATGAGAAGGTTGCTGGACAGGACTGATAATGACGAATACCCAACCGATTTCGATCAACACGCTGCCTGCGCTGCGTATTCTGATCGTCGATGACAACAGGACCAATCTGCAAATTCTTCAGGTTTTCTTGAAAAAACTTGGTCATACGACAATCAGCGCAGAGAATGGTGAGCAGGCCGTGCGCTTGAATGCCGCAGAAAACCCGGACCTTGTCCTGCTCGACATCATGATGCCCATAATGGACGGCTTCGAGGCAGCACGGCACATCCGTGCTCAGCCAAGCGACCGCTGGGTACCGATTATCTTTTTATCGGCACTTGATCGCGATGAGAACCTCGTCACCGGCCTTGAAGCAGGTGGCGACGACTTCATGTCAAAGCCGATCAACTTTGTCGTACTTGAAGCAAAAATGCGTTCGATGCAGCGCACGCTGCTGCTACAACGAAAGACGACTGAAGCGTTGAAGCGCATCGAAGCGATTTCCGACAATGTGCTCGATGCAATTATCACAATTGATTCCGACGCGAAGATCGTCGCCTGCAATAGTTCATGCGAACGCATATTTGGCTGGCCCGTTGCCGAAATGCTTGGCCAAAATGTCAGCATGCTGATGCCGGAGCCGTATCGAAGCGAACACGACACCTACGTACAGAGCTACGTTCAGGGCGGCCCACCGCAGATCATGGGTATCGGGCGCGAAGCATTGGCCGTGCGCAAGGATGGCAGCATCTTTGCGATGGAAATCGGCATTAGTGAAATCCGTTTCGACAATCAGCGACTATTTATCGGCATAGTGCGTGACATCAGCGCGCGGAAGCTCATTGAGCAGCGGCTTCAGGAAGATGCCCGCCTGCTTCAGCGTTATCACGACGAAACCGAGGCGGAAGGACTGCTGGCTCGGGAACTGATTGACCGCCAGATGTTGCGTCACGAACTTGACGACGCGCAACTCCACTACTGGCTGACGCCTGCTGAAAACTTTAGCGGTGATGTGGTAGCCGCCTGTCGTTCGCCCGATGGGAGACTCTACGCACTACTCGCCGATGCAACTGGACACGGGCTGACCGCGGCGATCAGCACCTTGCCGGTATTGACCATTTTTTATGGCCTCGCGCCAACGGGAGCACCGCTAGCCGAAATCATCGGTGCAATCAATCTGCAGTTGAAGCAATCCATGCCGGTCGGTCGTTTTGTCGCCGCAACACTGCTCTGCCTGAACAACACAACCAAGACCGGTGAGATGTGGATTGGCGGCACACCTGGGGCGGTACTTCTCGACGATTCCGGCGCGGAAATCCGACGCTTTCCATCAACACAGGTTCCGCTTGGTATTCTCGAAACAGACAGCGGCCTGATCGCCACTGCCAGCTTCACCTGGGACAAGGCAAGTCAATTGGTGATCTGCTCCGACGGGATGACTGAAGCAAAAAGCAAGGACCAGATAGCCTTTGGCCTCGAAGGCATTTTGTCCGCCATCGCCGACGTCCCGTCTCACCTGCGTCTCCTGTCCGCCCGCAACGCCCTGAGCCAGCACCTTGGCAGCCAAACCGCGCATGACGACGTTTCAATCATGCTGATCGACTGCCCGGCGAATAGCTAACGCAGTTCGCAGACAAACGGGGGAAGCCCCTGCATAGAAACTGCAAAGAATTTCCAAGCACGGAATTCGGAGCAAAAAAGAGCCAGGCAACGCCTGGCTCTTTTGACTTCTTTGCAAAAAGCCGGTTATGCGGCTTCAGCTTCATTGACCGGTTTTTCGGCCACTTCCGGCTGATCCAGCATCTCGACAAAGGCCATCGGCGCATTGTCACCCTGCCGGAAACCGCACTTCAAAATGCGCAGGTAACCACCGTTGCGCGTTGCATAACGCGGGCCGATTTCGCTGAACAGCTTACCGACGATTTCACGATCGCGCAGACGGTCAAAGGCCAGACGACGGTTTGCGAGGCTAGGCGACTTGCCCAGCGTAATGATTCGCTCGGCAACACGGCGCAATTCCTTAGCCTTCGGTAGCGTAGTCTTGATCGTCTCATGACGCAGCAGCGAAACAGTCATATTGCGCAACATCGCCAAACGGTGGGCGCTGGTGCGATTTAGCTTGCGGAGACCTAAACGGTGACGCATATCAGTTCCTTCCTATTCTTGTCCGGGCGAATTACTTGTCAAGACCGGCCGGTGGCCAGTTCTCGAGCTTCATGCCCAGCGTCAGGCCGCGCGCGGCCAGCACTTCTTTGATTTCATTGAGCGACTTCCGACCAAGGTTCGGCGTCTTGAGCAACTCGTTTTCGGTACGCTGGATCAGATCGCCGATGTAGTAAATGTTCTCGGCTTTCAGACAATTCGCGGAACGAACCGTCAACTCCAGATCATCCACCGGGCGCAACAGGATCGGATCAACCTGAACTGCCTTCTGATGCTCGATCGGCAGTGCAGTACCTTCCAGATCGGCAAACACCGACAGCTGTTCCATCAGGATGCGAGCCGCTGTGCGAATTGCCTCTTCCGGATCGATCACGCCGTTGGTTTCGATGTCCATGATCAGCTTGTCGAGGTCAGTACGCTGTTCAACACGCGCACTTTCAACGGCATAACTGACGCGGCGCACCGGGCTGAATGACGCGTCGAGCACTAGCTTGCCAATGCTCTTGCCGCCGTCGCCCAACTGACGAAGATTACCCGGAACGTAGCCACGGGATTTTTCGACCTTCAGTTCCATCGCCAGCTTGCCACCGGCCGACAGATGAGCAATCACGTGATCCGGATTGATGATCTCGACGTCATGCGACGTCTCGATATCGCCGGCGCGAACAATACCTTCGCCTTCTTTCTTGAGTTGCAGAACCACTTCATCGCGGTTATGCAGCTTGAAGACGATACCTTTGAGGTTCAACAAGATGTCGACGACATCTTCCTGAACGCCATCGATTGTCGAGTACTCATGAAGTACACCGTCGATGCTCACTTCGGTGGGCGCGTAACCGGGCATCGACGAAAGAAGAATGCGACGCAGCGCATTGCCAAGTGTGTGACCATAGCCGCGTTCAAACGGCTCCATCACCACCCGGGCTTGCACCGGTGACAAACTCTGTACATCGATAATGCGCGGTTTCAAAAGTCCACTGTTATGCATGTGCTGTCCTTTTGCCTGATTCAGTCAAGCGGGGCCGTGACTACTTCGAGTAAAGTTCGACCACGAGACTCTCGTTGATCGTCGGCGGCAATTCGCTACGTTGCGGGCGGGCCTTGAAAGTACCCTTGGCCGCTTTGGCATCCACCTCAACCCACTCAGGGAACCCACGCGATTCGGCGGCGGCGAGCGCTGCCTTGACGCGCAGATGGTTCTTCGCCTTTTCGCTGACTTCAACGACATCACCCGGGCGAACCTGGAATGACGGGATGTTCACACGACGGCCATTGACCAGCACACCGTTGTGACGAACAACCTGACGCGATTCGGAGCGCGAAGCAGCGAAACCCATACGATAGGCAACGTTGTCAAGACGCGACTCGAGCAGCTGGAGAAGGTTCTCACCAGTCACGCCCTTGCGACGGTCAGCTTCGTGGTAGACCTTGCGGAACTGGCCTTCGAGCACACCGTAGATACGACGGATCTTTTGCTTTTCACGCAGATGAACACCGTAGTCGGAGAGACGCTGACCAGACTTCTGGCCGTGCTGACCGGGTGCGTACGAGCGACGCTCGATGGCACACTTGTCGGTGAAACACTTTTCGCCCTTCAGGAACAGCTTCTCGCCTTCGCGGCGGCACTGACGGCATTTCGGATCGAGATTACGAGCCACTTGTCTTTCTCCTTAAATCCGACGCTTTTTAGGCGGACGGCAGCCGTTATGCGGAACCGGGGTCACATCAGTGATCGCCGTAATCTTCATGCCGAGCGCGTTGAGCGCACGAACCGAGGACTCGCGACCTGGGCCAGGGCCCTTGATGCGGACTTCAATGTTCTTCACGCCACATTCCTGAGCTGCTTTGCCAGCGGCTTCAGCCGCTACCTGTGCAGCAAACGGTGTGCTCTTGCGTGAGCCTTTGAAGCCGGCCCCGCCCGAGGTTGCCCACGACAGAGCATTGCCCTGGCGGTCGGTGATCGTGATGATCGTGTTGTTGAACGAAGCGTGAATGTGGGCAATGCCCTCGGCCACGTTCTTCTTTACTTTTTTGCGAACCTTCGCAGCGGTCTTGGCCATGATCAGTTCCTAGTTATTTCTTACCAGCGATGGCCTTGCGCGGCCCCTTGCGGGTACGTGCGTTGGTACGCGTACGCTGACCACGGCAAGGCAAACCCTTGCGATGGCGGAGACCACGGTAGCAGCCAAGGTCCATAAGACGCTTGATGCTCATCGTAACTTCACGACGCAGATCGCCCTCGACGGTGAACTTGCCAACGTGGTCGCGTAAACGCTCCATTTCGGCTTCCGTCAGGTCTTTCATTTTCGTGGAACGTGTAACCCCAGCAGCTTCACAGATTTTCTGTGCGCGGGAACGGCCAATACCGTAAATCGCGGTTAATGCGATCTCGGCGTGCTGGTGGTTGGGTATATTTACCCCTGCGATGCGGGCCATCGGTTCACCCCAAATATGCGAAACTTACAATTATAACTTTAATCAACCGACGACTCAACAGAGTGAGCCGTGCAGCGATTAGCCTTGACGCTGCTTGTGACGCGGATCAGTACAGATCACGCGCACAATGCCGTGGCGTCGAATGATTTTGCAATTGCGGCAGATGCGCTTTACAGATGCCAGCACTTTCATGATTAACTCCTTGTTGCTCGACGCCAGGCGCAGCCAGCCATTTGCCGAATTACTTCTATTGCGTAGAGATTCTTTACTTGGCGCGGAAGACGATGCGCGCGCGGCTCAAATCATAAGGGGTCAGTTGCACGGTTACTTTATCGCCGGGAAGGATGCGAATATAGTGCATACGCATTTTTCCGGAAATAAAACCAAGAACTACATGACCATTTTCGAGCTTTACCCTGAACGTTGCGTTGGGGAGATTCTCGACAACCTCACCCTGCATTTCAATCAAGTCTTCCTTTGCCATCCTATTTCGCCGGGATTCCGGAGCCCTTGAAGTTTGCCTTCTTCAAAAGCCCCTCGTATTGATGGGACATGACATATGCCTGCACTTGCGACATGAAGTCCATCGTCACCACCACAATAATCAGCAGCGAGGTGCCACCAAAATAAAAAGGCACATTCCACTTCAAAATCAGAAACTCCGGCAGCAAACAAACTACCGTAATGTATGCCGCGCCTACCAGCGTCAGCCGCATCAAAATCTTGTCAATATATCGCGCTGTTTGTTCACCCGGACGAATCCCTGGAACAAATGCACCGCTCTTCTTGAGGTTGTCAGCAGTCTCTTTCGAGTTGAAAACAAGCGCCGTGTAGAAGAAACAGAAGAATATAATCGCAGCAGCATAAAGCATGACGTAAATCGGCTGACCGGGAGACAGCGTACCCGCCACATCCTTCAACCAACGCATCGACTCGCTCGAACCAAACCAACCTGCAATCGTCGCCGGGAACAGAATGATCGACGATGCAAAGATCGGCGGAATCACACCCGACATATTAAGCTTAAGCGGCAGATGTGAACTTTGCCCCCCGTAAATCTTGTTGCCAACCTGACGCTTCGCGTAGTTGACCAGTATCTTGCGCTGCCCGCGTTCGACAAACACCACAAACGCCGTCACTGCAACAACCAGCAAGGTGATGAAAATCGCCGACAACGGATGCATTGCGCCGGTACGAACCAGTTCCAGCAAACCGCCGATTGCATTCGGCAAACCTGCAGCGATACCGGCAAAAATAATGATCGAAATGCCGTTACCCAGCCCGCGTTCAGTAATCTGTTCACCCAGCCACATCAGGAACATCGTTCCGGTCAATAGCGTCGTCACCGTCACAAAACGGAACATCACACCAGGATCAAGCACCAGCCCCGGCTGCGACTCAACGGCAATGGCGATACCCAGCCCCTGAAACAGCGCCAAGGCCACCGTTCCGTAGCGGGTGTATTGCGTAATCTTGCGGCGACCGGCTTCGCCTTCTTTCTTCAGCGCCTCCAGTTGAGGACTTGCAACCGTCATCAGCTGCATGATGATCGACGCCGAGATATACGGCATGATCCCCAGCGCAAAAATCGTAAATCGCGACAGCGCGCCACCCGAGAACATGTTGAACATGCCCAGAATGCCGCCCTGCTGACTGTTGAACAGCTCACTCAGCGCTTGCGCATCAATCCCCGGCACCGGAATGTGTGCGCCGATACGATAGACCACCAGAGCGCCGAGCAGGAACCACAGCCGGCGCTTGAGATCGCCAAACTTGCCGCCCTTGCTGACCTGATTCGGATTAGTCGCCAAAAGTGCTTACCTTATCTGACCCGTTATTCGCCGACACTGCCGCCAGCAGCTTCGATCGCGGCCTTGGCACCCTTAGTGGCACCAACACCCTTCAAAACTACTTTACGAGTAATTTCACCGGACAGAACAACCTTGGCCGACAAAGCATGCTGTGTCACCAGATTGGCTTGCATCAGAACGAGCAGATCAATTTCTTCCATCGGCAGGTCGTTAATTTCCGACAAGCGGACTTCAACATTACGCTTATTGGTCATCGAGACAAAGCCACGCTTCGGCAGACGACGCTGCAGCGGCATTTGACCGCCTTCGAAACCAACTTTGTGAAAGCCGCCGGTACGTGACTTCTGACCCTTATGGCCGCGTCCGCAAGTCTTGCCCAGGCCGGAACCAATGCCACGACCCACGCGACGCTTGGCGTGCTTGGCACCGTCAGCCGGCTGAATAGTATTGAGTTTCATCTTAACCCTCACACTTCAGGAGGTAGGAAACCTTGTTGATCATGCCGCGAACTGCAGGCGTATCCTCAAGCTCGGAGCTACTGTTCAGGCGACGCAGACCCAGACCGCGCACGGTGGCACGATGCGATTCCTTGGTGCCGATCAGGCTCTTGACGAGCGTGAGTTTAACTTTCTTATCAGCCATGTCTTACCCCAGAATCTCTTCAACCGACTTACCGCGCTTGGCAGCAATTTCGGATGGCGTGCTCATTGCCTGTAAACCGTTGATCGTGGCACGAACAATGTTGTAAGGATTGGTCGACCCGTGCGCCTTGGCAACCACGTTGGTCATACCCATCACTTCGAACACAGCGCGCATGGCACCACCGGCGATAACGCCCGTACCATCCGGTGCCGGCTGCATCATAACGACCGATGCGCCATGGCGACCAAAGACGGTGTGATGAAGCGTACCGCTCTTCAGGCTCACCTTGACCATCTTGCGACGCGCTTCTTCCATGGCCTTCTGTACGGCCACCGGCACTTCACGGGACTTGCCCTTGCCCATGCCGACGCGGCCATCACCGTCACCAACGACTGTCAATGCTGCAAAACCGAGGATACGACCACCCTTCACGACCTTCGTGACGCGGTTGATCGAAATCATCTTCTCGCGCATGCCGTCGTCAGGCTTCTCGGCTTGCTGCGGTTTTCTACCTTGTGGTTTAGCCATTACTTACTCCAATCCTTTTTCGGGGGCGATCAGAACTTGAGGCCGGCGTCACGCGCGGCTTCAGCCAGCGCTTTGACGCGCCCGTGGTACTGGAAGCCGCCGCGATCAAACGCAACCTGCTCGATTCCGGCCTTCTTGGCACGCTCGGCGATCAACTTGCCGATCGCGGTAGCTGCACCCGTGTTGCCACCGTTGGTCAAATCCTTGCGCACTTCCGGCTCCAGCGAGGAAGCGGCAGCCAGCACTTTCGACCCACAGGAAGAAATCACCTGAGCGTAGATATGGCTGTTAGTGCGATGCACCGACAAGCGCACTGACTTCAGTTCGGCAATTTTGGCCCGGGTTTTACGGGCTCTGCGCAACCGCGCCTGGTTCTTGGCAATCATTTATGCACCCTTACTTCTTCTTCGTTTCCTTGAGGACAATCACTTCGTCGGAATAACGCACGCCCTTGCCCTTATAGGGCTCCGGCTTGCGATAGGCGCGCACTTCAGCTGCCACCTGACCGACTTGTTGTTTGTCCACACCCTTGATCACGATCTCGGTCTGGGTCGGTGTTTCGCACTTGACTCCAGCCGGCATCTTGTGCGCGACCGGGTGAGAAAAACCAAGCGTCAGATTCAGCACGTCGCCTTGCGCTTGCGCACGGTAGCCGACGCCGACCAGGTTGAGCTTGCGCTCAAAACCCTTGCTGACTCCCGTCACCATATTGGCAAGAACGGCACGAACCGTTCCGGAGAGCGCGCCCGAATTCGGAACACCCTCAACGGCTTTGCACACCAGACTACCTTCGACCTGTTCGACCGTCACAGCCGGGTTGGCGACAAAATTGATCGCGCCCAAGGGGCCCTTGACGGAGATTTCTGCTGCCGACAGAGCAACAACCACACCCTGGGGCAGAACGATTGGATTCTTTGCAACGCGTGACATAGTTAGCCTTTACGCGACGATGCAGAGCACTTCGCCACCAACATTGCTGGCGCGGGCTTTGCGGTCGGTCATGACACCCTTCGGCGTGGACACAATGGCCACACCGAGACCGTTCATGACACGCGGAAGATCATCAGCACCCTTGTAAATACGCAGGCCAGGCTTCGAAACACGATCAATGCGTTCGATAACCGGACGACCGGCGTAATACTTCAGGCCAATTTCGAGGGTCGGCTTGCCGTCGTTTTCACGAACAGCAAAGTCTTCAACATACCCCTCGTCTTTCAAAACTTTCGCAATGGCAATCTTCACCTTCGAAGACGGCATGGCGACAGACGCCTTTTCTGCCATTTGCGCATTGCGGATGCGGGTCAGCATATCGCTGATCGGATCACTCATACTCATATCGTCATCTCCCGCTTACCAGCTTGCCTTGGTCATACCAGGGACTTCGCCGCGCATTACAAACTCACGCAACTTACTACGACCCAGACCGAATTTGCGATAAACACCACGCGGACGACCGGTCAGCGTGCAACGGTTACGCAGACGAACCGGACTGGAATTACGCGGCAACGCCTGAAACTTCAGACGCGCCTCAAAGCGCTCTTCATCGGTACGGGTAGCGTCATTGACAACAGCCACCAGATCCGCACGCTTTTGGGCGTACTTCTCGACCATCTTGCGCCGCTTTTCATTGCGATTGATAACAGCAAGCTTCGCCATTTTCGCCTCAGTTCTTGAAGGGGAATTTAAACGCGCCAAGCAAGGCACGCGCTTCGTCGTCGGTCTTGGCAGTCGTCGTGACACTGATATTCATGCCACGCAACGCATCGATCTTGTCGTATTCGATTTCCGGGAAAATAATCTGCTCTTTGACGCCCATGTTGTAATTCCCACGGCCATCAAAACCCTTACCCGAAATACCGCGGAAGTCACGAACCCGCGGCAACGCAACGGTTACCAGACGATCGAGGAACTCGAACATGCGCGGCCCGCGCAGCGTCACCATGCACCCGATCGGATAGCCATCACGAATCTTGAAGCCGGCAATCGACTTCCGTGACTTGGTAACCACCGGCTTCTGGCCAGCAATCTTGGTCATGTCGCCAACAGCGTGCTCAAGCACTTTCTTGTCGGCAACCGCCTCGCCCACACCCATATTCAGGGTGATTTTGGTAATACGCGGAACTTCCATATTCGACTTGTAGCCGAACTTCTGGGTCAGTTCCTGCACCACCGTTGTTTTGTAGTAATCCAGCAAACGCGCCATGATCGCTCCTTATGCCCCAACCACTTCGCCGCTCGACTTGAAGATACGGACTTTCGTACCATCTTCAAGCTGCTTGAAGCCGACGCGATCCGCTTTCTGGGTCGCCGGGTTGTAGAGCGAAACATTTGAAACGTGAAGCGGCATGTCTTTTTCAACAATACCGCCAACCACGCCCTTGACCGGGTTCGGTTTGACATGCTTCTTGGCGCGATTAATGCCGCCAACCACCACATGCTCGGCATCGACACGAACCACGATGGTTCCGCGCTTGCCTTTGTCCTTACCGGCGATGACGACGATTTCGTCGCCCTTTCGAATCTTGTCCATGGCCGCCCCTTACAGCACTTCCGGCGCCAGCGACACGATCTTCATGAACCGTTCGTTGCGCAATTCGCGCGTCACCGGCCCAAAGATACGCGTGCCGATCGGCTCCATCTTGTTATTGAGGAGCACTGCCGCGTTATTGTCGAACTTGACCAGCGAGCCATCGGGACGACGAACGCCCTTGGCTGTGCGTACCACGACTGCGCTATAGACATCGCCTTTTTTGACGCGTCCGCGCGGTGCGGCATCTTTGATCGTGACCTTGATAATATCGCCGATGCTGGCATAGCGACGCTTAGAGCCGCCCAGCACTTTGATACACATCACTGAACGGGCGCCGGTATTATCGGCGACGTCCAGAACCGTCTGCATCTGAATCATCTATCACTCCAACTTGGCCCGCTTATGCGGTCAGTCTTGGAACCCGTACGGGAGAATCACCCAACCAGAGAAAGGTTAGGTGCGAAAAAAGGCCATTATAGGCCTTTTTCAGGAAATAGCAAGTTAAATTGCAACTGCCTTTTCAAGTAACTTCGTAACGGTCCAAGCCTTGGTCTTCGAAAGCGGACGGCATTCCTGAATTTCAACCAGGTCACCGGACTTCGCTTCGTTATTGTCGTTTTGCGCGTGATACTTGCTCGAACGGACAATGATCTTGTCGTACATCGGGTGCTTGACACGACGTTCGATGAGGACGGTCACCGTCTTTTCCATCTTGTCGCTTACCACCCGGCCGACCAGGGTACGCTTGCTCGTCGTTTCGCTCATTGTTGCACCGCCTTTTCACGAAGAAGGGTGCGAACACGCGCGATATCGCGACGCACTTTGCCGATCTGGCTGTGGTTGGTTAGCTGCTGTGTTGCGACCTGCATGCGCAGACCGAACTGGGCCTTCAACAGATCCAGCAGTTCCTTGTTCAGCTCATCGACACTTTTTACTCTGAGTTCAGTGGCATTCATAATCAACCTACCATTCGCGTGACGAAAGCTGTCGGGATCGGCAACTTGGCAGCAGCAAGCGCGAACGCTTCCCGGGCCAGCACCTCATCAACACCGTCCATCTCGTAGAGAACCTTACCCGGCTGAATTTCAGCTACGTAGTACTCCGGATTACCCTTGCCATTACCCATGCGGACTTCAGCGGGCTTTTTGGAAATCGGCTTATCGGGGAAAATACGGATCCAGATCCGGCCACCACGCTTAATATGACGGGTCATGGCACGACGGGCCGCTTCGATCTGACGAGCCGTCAGACGACCACGACCGATCGCCTTGAGGCCGTACTCGCCAAAGCTGACTTTGGCGCCGCGGGTCGCCAGGCCGGTGTTACGACCTTTCTGCTCTTTGCGGTACTTTCTTCTAGCTGGCTGCAGCATCAGGGTTTCCTGCCTTTCTTACACGTTTCGCCGGCGCCTTGACTTCGGCTGCGGCACCTTCTGTCTTTGCGGTTTCCGGCAGAGCATCAACCTTCGCCTTTACCGTCCGGCTCTTTGGCTTATCTGCAACTTCACCGTCAGCAGGCTTGGCGGGGCGACGCGGCTTGCGGGCCTGGTCGTCAGCAGCGGCTTCCGGGGAGGCCAGCGCCTGTTCATGACGATTAGCAATTTCACCCTTGAAAACCCACACCTTGATACCGATGATGCCGTAGGTGGTTGATGCTTCAGACGTTGCGTAATCGATGTCAGCACGCAGCGTATGAAGCGGCACGCGACCTTCGCGATACCATTCACGACGGGCAATTTCCGCACCGTTCAAACGACCCGAGCTCATGATCTTGATGCCCTGGGCACCAAGGCGCATGGCGTTCTGCATCGCGCGCTTCATGGCACGACGGAACATGATTCGCTTTTCGAGCTGCTGGGCGATCGAGTCGGCAATCAGCTGCGAATCAAGTTCCGGCTTGCGGATTTCTTCGATGCTGACATGAACCGGCACGCCCATGATCTTCTGCAATGCTGCGCGAAGCGTGTCGATCTCTTCGCCCTTTTTGCCGATAACAACACCGGGGCGAGCCGAAAAAATGGTCACGCGGGCGTTCTTGGCAGGACGCTCGATCAGCACACGGCCGACGGAAGCATGCTTCAGTTTTTTCTTGAGGTAGTCACGAACCTGTAAATCTTCGATGAGCATGCCCGAGAAGTTCTTGCTGTTGGCGTACCAACGCGAAGACCAGTCACGGGTGACAGCCAGGCGAAAACCAGTCGGATGTATTTTCTGTCCCATTCTTTATCCTCAGTTGCCGACGGTCAGGAAGATATGGCAGGTCGGCTTGACGATCCGATTACCACGTCCCTTCGCCCGCGCGGTAAAGCGCTTGAGCACCATGCCTTTTTCGACGTAGATGGTTTTCACCTTCAGTTCGTCGATGTCAGCGCCATCGTTGTGTTCAGCGTTGGCGATTGCCGACTCCAGCACTTTCTTGATGATGCCGGCACCTTTTTTCGGGCTGAACGCGAGAATGCTGAGCGCCTTATCGACCGGCAAGCCGCGGATCTGGTCGGCTACCAGTCGACCTTTTTGGTCCGACAGCCGAACGCCGCGCAAAGTAGCACGAGTTTCCATATCCATTCCTTTACTTCTTCGCCTTCTTGCCGGCGGTGTGACCCTTGAAAGTGCGCGTCAGGGAAAACTCGCCGAGCTTGTGCCCGACCATGTTTTCGGTGACATACACCGGGATGTGTTGCTTGCCGTTATGCACAGCAATGGTCAGACCAACGAAGTCCGGCAGCACTGTCGAACGGCGCGACCAGGTCTTGATCGGGCGCTTGTCGCTTGTTGCGCGCACAGTGCCGATTTTCTTGATCAGATGGGCATCGACAAACGGGCCCTTTTTTACGGAACGTCCCATAGTTCTCTATCCCTTAGCGTTTGTGACGGCGCTGCACGATCATCGAAGTCGTGCGCTTGTTGCGACGAGTACGATAACCCTTGGTCTTGGTGCCCCACGGGCTGACCGGGTGCATACCGGCTGCGGTTTTACCTTCACCACCACCGTGCGGGTGGTCGCAAGGGTTCATCACCACACCGCGAACGGTCGGGCGAATACCGCGCCAACGATTTGCACCGGCTTTACCGATTGAGCGCAGGCTGTGCTCTTCATTGCCCACTTCACCAATCGTTGCACGGCACTCGACGTGCACGCGGCGGATTTCACCGGAGCGCAAACGCAACTGAGCGTAAACACCTTCACGGGCGAGCAACTGAGCCGAAGTGCCGGCGGAGCGCGCCAGTTGCGCACCTTTGCCAGGAATCATTTCGATGCAGTGGATCGTTGTACCGACAGGGATGTTTCGGATCGGTAGCGTGTTACCCGACTTGATCGGCGCCTCGGAACCACTGAACACCTGCTGACCAACAATCATGCCCTTGGGGGCGATGATGTAGCGACGCTCTCCGTCGGCGTAACATAGCAGTGCAATGTTTGCAGTACGGTTCGGATCGTATTCAAGACGCTCGACCTTGGCTGGAATCCCATCCTTGGTGCGCTTGAAGTCAATCATGCGGTAGTGCTGCTTGTGGCCACCACCCTGGTGACGCGTCGTAATGTGGCCATTGTTGTTGCGGCCAGCATGTTTCGACTGCGACTCAACCAGCGCGGCAAACGGCTTGCCCTTGTGCAGGTTCGAATGGACGACCTTGACTACGGCGCGGCGACCAGGCGATGTCGGTTTTACTTTGACGAGTGCCATTACGCTACCCCCCCATCAACGAAGTTGATTTCCTGGCCGGCCTTCAGGCAAACATACGCCTTCTTCCAGCTCTTGCGCTTACCCATGAAGCGGCCGAATTTCTTCTGCTTGCCCTTGACGTTGGCGATCTGCACGGAGTCAACTACAACCTTGAACAACAGTTCGACAGCCGCCTTGACTTCAGGCTTGGTCGCATCGGGTGCGACGCGGAAGATGATCTGCTCGTGCTTGTCAGCCACGTAGGTCGCCTTTTCGGAGATCTGCGGCGCAAGCAATACTTGCATCAGACGTTGTGGGTTCATCCCAGGATCTCCTCAAACTTGGCGAGAGCGCTCTTGGTCATCAGCACTTTCGGGAAGCGGATCAGCGACACCGGGTCGGCTTCGTTGACTTCCAGAACAAGCACGTTCGGCAGGTTACGCGACGCCAGGAACACGTTCTCGTTCAGGTCGTCGGTAATCACCAGAACCGAGTCGTAACCCATGCTCTTGATCTTCTGCGCGAACAGCTTGGTCTTCGGCGCATCGACAACCAAGGTGTCGATAATCGCCAGGCGATCATCACGAGCCAGTTGCGAAAGAATCGACGCCATACCTGCGCGGTACATTTTCTTATTCAGCTTGTGGCTGAAGTTCTCTTCGGGCGAATTCGGAAATGCCCGACCGCCGCCACGCCAGATCGGCGAGGAAGACATACCGGCACGAGCGCGGCCCGTACCCTTTTGCTTCCACGGCTTGTGGGTGGTGTGATTAACGACATCACGGCCCTTCTGAGCGCGATTACCACTACGTGCGTTGGCCTGATAAGCAACGACGACCTGATGAATCAGGGCTTCGTTGTACTCACGACCGAACAGCACATCGGAAGCCTGCAAACGGCTGGCTTCCTGGCCTTGTTCATTAATAAGTTTGAGTTCCATTATGCCCCCGCCTTGACTGCTGGACGCACGATCACATCCGACCCCTTGGAGCCGGGAACCGCGCCCTTGACCAGCAACAGCTGACGCTCAACGTCAACACGGATCACTTCAAGGTTCTGCTGCGTACGCTTGACATCACCGAGATGGCCGGCCATGCGCTTACCGGGGAATACTCGACCCGGATCCTGGTTCATACCGATTGAACCAGGCGCGTTGTGCGACACCGAGTTACCGTGCGAAGCGCGCTGCGAACTGAAGTGGTGACGCTTGATGGCGCCGGCGAAACCCTTACCAATCGACTGACCGGTCACATCGACCTTCTGGCCGACGGCGAAGATGGTGACGCTGATCTGATCACCGGGCTTCAGGGTGGCAAGTTCTTCGGCGGACACCGGGAACTCTCTAAGAATGTGACCCGCCTCGACACCGGCCTTGGCGAGATGGCCCGCCAGCGACTTGGTGACACGCGACGGACGACGCTTGCCGAAAGCTACCTGAACGGCGTTATATCCGTCGTTTTCAGGCGTTTTGATCTGGGCGACACGATTGTTCGACAGGTCGAGTACTGTTACCGGAACGGAAGCACCGTCATCGGTAAAAATACGCGTCATGCCGACCTTGCGCCCAACAAGGCCTAGACTCATGGTTATTCTCCTCTAGCCGGCTACGATTGGCCGGCGAGCGCTACAAGTCAAAATGGGCAGCGTAACGTAAACATCACGACGCTACCCGGCGAAAGGCGGCGATTATAGCCGCAAAACAACAGTTACTGCAACTTAATTTCTACGTCGACACCGGCCGGCAGGTCGAGCTTCATCAAAGCGTCGACTGTTTTGTCGGTCGGATCGATGATGTCCATCAGACGCAGGTGGGTACGGATTTCAAACTGGTCACGCGAGGTCTTGTTAACGTGCGGCGAACGCAGCACGTCAAAACGCTGAATACGTGTCGGCAGAGGAACCGGGCCACGAACAACGGCGCCGGTGCGCTTGGCGGTCTCGACGATTTCCTGAGCCGATTGATCGATCAGGCGATAGTCGAATGCTTTCAGGCGGATGCGGATTTTCTGGCTTTGCATTTTGTTTTCCAAAGAGCGATGGGCTGGGGCCAAGACCCCAACCCGAAGTTTAAAAAATTACTCGATGATTTTCGCCACGACACCGGCGCCGACGGTACGGCCACCTTCGCGAATGGCGAAACGCAGACCTTCTTCCATGGCGATCGGGGCAATCAGCTTGACCGTCATCTGGATGTTGTCACCCGGCATGACCATTTCAACGCCTTCCGGCAGCGAGATCGCGCCGGTCACGTCGGTCGTGCGGAAGTAGAACTGCGGACGGTAGTTGTTGAAGAACGGGGTGTGACGACCGCCTTCGTCCTTGGACAGGACGTACACTTCACCGGTGAAGTGGGTGTGCGGGTTGATCGAGCCCGGCTTGGCCAGGACCTGACCACGCTCGACGTCTTCACGCTTGGTGCCGCGCAGCAGCACGCCAACGTTGTCGCCGGCCTGACCCTGGTCGAGCAGCTTGCGGAACATTTCAACACCGGTACAGATGGTCTTGACGGTGGGCTTGATGCCGACGATTTCAATTTCTTCGCCAACCTTGCAGATGCCGCGTTCGATACGACCGGTAACGACGGTGCCGCGACCGGAGATCGAGAAGACGTCTTCGATTGGCAGGAGGAAGGGCTTGTCGATGGCGCGCTCGGGCGTCGGGATGTAGCTGTCGAGTGCGTCGGCAAGACGCATGATCGAGGCTTCGCCGATTTCGCTCTGGTCGCCTTCGAGGGCTTTGAGGGCGGAACCGTGGATGATTGGCACGTCGTCACCCGGGAAGTCGTACTTGGAGAGGAGTTCGCGAACTTCCATCTCGACGAGTTCGAGAAGTTCGGCGTCATCCACCATGTCGCACTTGTTGAGGAAGACGATGATGTACGGGACGCCGACCTGACGGGCGAGCAGGATGTGCTCGCGGGTCTGGGGCATCGGGCCGTCGGCTGCGGAGCAGACGAGGATGGCGCCGTCCATCTGGGCGGCACCGGTAATCATGTTCTTGACGTAGTCGGCGTGGCCCGGGCAGTCAACGTGTGCGTAGTGGCGGTTGGCCGTTTCGTACTCGACGTGCGCGGTGTTGATGGTGATGCCGCGTGCCTTTTCTTCCGGTGCTGCGTCGATCTGGTCGTAGGCCTTGGCCTCGCCACCAAACTTCTTCGACAGAATCGTCGTGATCGCCGCCGTCAACGTGGTCTTGCCGTGGTCAACGTGACCAATCGTGCCGACGTTTACGTGCGGCTTCGTACGTTCGAATTTTGCCTTAGCCATTCCCGGTACCCCAAAAAAACGTTATAAATAGAAACTTTGGCGCCAAAACGTGGTGCCCATGGGCAGGATTGAACTGCCGGCCTCTCCCTTACCAAGGGAGTGCTCTGCCACTGAGCTACATGGGCGTCCTGTCTGCGCAATCCGAAACACTTTTTTTCAGCTACAGCGTGGAGCGGGTGAAGGGAATCGAACCCTCGTCTTAAGCTTGGAAGGCTTCAGCTCTACCATTGAGCTACACCCGCAAAACCAATTACCCGCAGCACAATCAAGCAACTACCGACTAACAGCACATTCTTGGTGGAGGGAGAAGGATTCGAACCTTCGAAGGCAGAGCCGTCAGATTTACAGTCTGATCCCGTTGGCCACTTGGGTATCCCTCCAACTCGGAACCCGCAATTTTGACGCCCAAACAACTGTTTGTCAAAATTTATTTTCGAGCCGGCCAGCAGTATAGCAGAATCCATGCCCAACGGCAGGTCTTTTCGCATTTTTTATCGATATAACGGCGTGAAATTTCTCTTATTCGAGCGCTGCCCGAAACCTTCGTGTCGGCGATGGCAACTTTCATCTCACCGTTCGTCTTGACCAAAAACCGAGATGAAGCCGGCAGAATGGCTCAGCAAGCACGTCATCAAGCGCGGCCTGTCGAAGAAGGGCGCTTGCAGAGGCGAACATTGGGATGGGGCGACAGGACTGTTGCGGCGCAACGTTACGCCAACCGAGCAGTCGAATACAATGCCGACGTCGCTTACCTGCGGCGCACGACACTACGACGGCACGCATTCACAAGATCCGTGACCGAATTTGCAGACACCTGCGCGGCGACACCAGCGCAGAAAAAAGGAGCTCCCCATGAGTGATCTCTCGATCACGCTCGATGACCGCTATACGGCCACGTCGGGACGTGTCTTTCTGACCGGCACCCAAGCCCTCGTTCGCCTGCCGATGCTGCAACGCATGCGCGACGAAGCCGCCGGACTCAATACCGCCGGTTTCATTTCAGGCTACCGCGGCAGCCCGCTCGGCGGACTCGACCAGGGGCTGTGGAAGGCGAAAAAGCACCTCGACGCGCAGCGCATCGTTTTCCAGCCCGGCGTCAACGAAGATCTCGCGGCAACCGCCGTCTGGGGCACGCAGCAGCTCAATCTCTTCCCCAATGCAAAGTACGACGGCGTGTTTGCCATGTGGTACGGCAAGGGCCCCGGCGTCGATCGTTGCGGTGACGTATTCCGCCATGCCAACGCGGCCGGCACGGCAAAATATGGCGGCGTGCTTGTCATCGCCGGCGATGACCACGGCGCAAAATCGTCAACGCTGCCGCATCAGACCGAGCACATTTTCAAGGCCGTGATGA
>JBIKLY010000046.1:0-28117 GCA_044359525.1 Rhodocyclaceae bacterium
GCCTCCCAGGCCGCTTCATCGGGCCTGACCAGCGCATCGAAATCAGCCGGCGTTGCCGCCGCATCGTCGACCCACTCGCGCAGCAGCGGGCTGCCATTGATCAGGTCGATGGCCAGTCGCTCGTGCTCGTATTCGTAGCCGAAATCGCGCCAGATCGCGTAATCGGGCTGCAGGCGGCGCAGCGCCTTGAAGGCGAGCGTTTGCAGGCGCCACGGGCGGAAGGCGCGATGCTCGTAGCTGCCGTCTTCAACGTGAATCTGTACGCCGTTGCACAGCTTGCCGGCGTGCTTGTGGAAGGTCGGCTCGAACCAGCAGTCGCGCAACCGGCAGCCGATGAGCCATTCGGGCGCCAGTGCATACATTTCGGCGACCAGCGCGCGTGCGTTGATGTCCGGCGCGCCGAACAGTTCTAGCGGGCGGGTCGTGCCTCTCCCCTCGGAGAGCGTCGTGCCTTCGAGCAGCACGGTGCCGGCGTAGCAACGTGCCATTGTCAGGTTGGGCGCATTCGGGCTGGGGTTGATCCAGGTGCGCTCGCCAAGCGGCCAGCCGTAGCCGGGCGCGGCGTCGGGCTGCCAGCCGTGCATGGCGATCACTTCGCAGTGCACATCGAGTTTGAGCGTGGCGATGAACCAGCGCGCCAGTTCGCCCATCGTCAGGCCGTGCCGCATCGGTAACGCGCCGGCGCCGACGAAGCTCTCCCAGCCCGCACGCAGCAGCAGCCCTTCGACCGGTCGCCCGGCCGGGTTGGGTCGGTCGAGTATCCACACGCTTTTGCCATGTTCGGCTGCCGCTTCGAGTAAATAGCGCAGCGTCGTGATGAAGGTGTAGATACGGCAGCCGAGGTCCTGCAGGTCGATCAGCAGGACGTCGAAAGTGTCCATCATCGCGGCGGTCGGGCGGCGCACTTCGCCGTACAGGCTGAACACCGGGATGCCGAGCAGCGGATCGAGGTAGTCGGGCGACTCGACCATGTTGTCCTGCTTGTCGCCGCGCAGGCCGTGCTGCGGGCCGAAGGCAGCGCTCAGCTTGAGGTCGGGTAGTTTGGCGAGCGCGTCGAGCGCGTGCGTCAGGTCGGCGGTGACCGACGCCGGGTGGGCGAGCAGGGCAATCCGTTTGCCGACCAGCGGGCGGCGTAGTACGGCATCGTTGATCAGGCGGTCGAGTCCAAACTGGATGGCGGGCATTGGGATTTTTCTAAAAAACGTTTCAGGTGGCGTTGTGCGGGACGGATAGTTCAAGAGTGAAGGCGTCGCGCTGGTGAAAATCGGGGCGCTCGGCAAGGTGGTGCAGCGCCCAGTAACTGTGGCTGCCGTCGACAATGCCTGTGGTTTCAACAACGGCTGAAAGAGCAATGTGCAGTGAGTGGCCGGCAGGCAGTGCGTCGGCCGGAATGGTCGCTTCGATCTCCAGCCGGCCGGCGAAGCGGTGCGTAATAATTTGCGGTGCGGTGACTGGCGTGGCGGATTGCTCAGGCTGCCGGTAACCGGAAAATGCGTAGGCCGCCCATTGCCCGGAAGGCGAGAAGTTGAACTCGCGATAGGCGGTGCTGCCGGCGACGCTGACGAAGGCTTCGAAGCAGGTGTGTTCCCACAGGCTGTCGGTGCGCTCCGGGGGCTGCGCTTCGGGGATGAGCAGGCGGGCGATGTCGCCCCACACGCGGTAGGCGAGCGTCAGGCTGCCGTCCGGCTGAATAGATGCACGTGCCTCAATCGTGCGAACCACCGGGGCCGGTGTTGCGGGGTGGCAGAGCAGCGTCAGTGGGTAATCGTCGTGCTGCATGGCGGTGGCGGCGAGAGGGCTGATCGTCTGCGAATTTTAGCTGTTTTTAGCTGTTTCCAGCTGTTTGGCACGGCGGGCGATGTGCCAAGTTGTCAAGGCTTGAAAGCCGCCTCTAATAGCGCCCGCCGCGGATGAAACGCGCCATGCCGGCGGCGACTTCAGCTTCCTGTCCAACGTAGCCGTGTGGTGCGCGTCCGGCGCAGGCGTCAATGCCTGGCAGGCCGGCGTGGCCGGGGCTGCCGCTGATGGTGACGACCTGTTGGCGCACGCTGCGGGTTCGCGTGGCGACAGCGTCCATCTGGTCTGGCGGTGAACGGATGCACTTGTCGTCGACGTGACCGATGATCAGTGCCGGCATGCGGATCGAGTCGAGCGGCAGGTTGAAAACGGTTTGCGTCACCCATCCCTTTTTGCCGCCGGACATCAATACCGAGGTGAGCACCAGACCCTCCGGCGCAGCGGGACCGCTCAGTCGTGCGGCTGCGTTTGCAGCAGAAATGCTGCCCCGGCTGGTGCCGGCAAGCCAGACCGATGCATTGGTCCGCTGGCGCACATCGGCGATGATCTTGCCGAGGTCGTCGGCGTGTTGCGCTTCGATGCGGAAGCCGGCCAGTCCATCTTCGCCGGGGTAATCAGATGGCGCATCGACCAATGCGGTGATAAATCCCGCAGCATGAAAATCGGGGAGCAGGCGAACCAGCGAGTTGCCTTTCAGCGCACGCGGGCAGCCCTTGTCGTCGAGATCAAGGTGACCGCCGCCGCCCGCCAGCAGTACCAGCGCGATGCGGCCTTCTGCTGCGGCAATGCCGGGCGGATGAGCGAGCGCATAGCGTGTTGTTGTGCGATCGTGCGTTTCAATCGTCACCAGTTCGCCGCAAGTGCTGTCTGCTTGTGCGTGGGATGCTGCTGACGCCGCAATCAGCAGCAGTGCCGCAAGTGTTGTTGCTCGCATCAAGGTGTTCCTGGACGGGGGCGGCCACATTTGTTCAGGCCTCCCCGTCAGCCAGCTATTCGATCTATTACGCCAGCGCTTTCAGTGCGGCATCGTAGTCTGGCTCGTTCTTGATCTCGCTGACCAACTCGCTGTGCAATACCTTGTCGTTTTCGTCGAGCACGACCACCGCCCGTGCTGCAACGCCGGCCAGCGGCCCGTTAGCCAGGGCCACGCCGTAGGCATGGAGGAATTCGCTGCCGCGCATGGTCGATAGCGTGACGACGTTGGCCAAGCCTTCAGCGCCGCAAAAACGGCCCTGTGCGAACGGCAGATCGGCAGAAATGCAGAGTACGACGGTATTGGCCAGATCATTCGCCGTCTGGTTGAACTTGCGTACCGACGTTGCGCAAGTCGGCGTGTCGATGCTCGGGAAAATGTTCAGGATTTTGCGCTGGCCGGCAAGGCTGGCCAGCGTGACGTCTGCCAGATCCTTGCCGACCAGCGAGAAAGCTGCAGCCGTCTGCCCTTGTTGCGGGAAGTTGCCGCTGACCTGAAAGGGATTGCCGCCGAGTGTGACTGTGCTTGTCATGTTGATTCCTTGTGGGTTTGGCCGGAGTGTAAATTTATGTGAAGGAGCATTGTGCGATGAGTTGCTGTGCTTTGGTCATTTTTTGCGGCGAAAGTTCTGTGCATGGCATGGTTTGCTGGCGTGCAGATCAAGAGGCTGGATTATTATGCGTCAACGAATACTCTGGAGTAGCAGACGCCATGGCTGATGCAGCAAACGAACCGGAATCTGCCGCCGGGCTGGCGCTGGGCAGCGTGCAGTTCTTCTTTACGCTGGGCTGGACGGTGTATGTGATCTATCTGCCCGAGTTGCTCAAAGGGGCAGGTCTGGCCGCGACGTGGCTGCCTGTTTTGCTGATGGTCGATCAGCTGATTTTTGCCGTGATGGATATTGCTTTCGGTGTTGTCGCCGATCGCCTGGCCGAGGGCTATCGCAAACTGGCGCGCTTGCTGCTGGTGCTGACGACAGTTTCCGCCATTGCCTTTTTGTTGCTGCCGATATCGGGAGGCATCTCGCCCGCCATGCTCATCGGTGTTCTTGCCGTCTGGGTGGTGAGTGCTTCGGTCGTGCGCGCGCCGACCCTGGTGCTGCTCGCCAAGCGGGCCAACGCTGCGCAGCAAGGGCGTCTGGTGATCTGGTATGCGGCGGGGATGGCGCTTGCTTCGGCACTGTCGCCGTTTGCCGGCATGCTATTGAAAGGTACTGACCCGCGCCTGCCGTTTGCGGTTTCGGCATTGACCCTGCTACTTGCGGTTATCGTGTTGCTTCGTTTTTCCGGCAACGTCGCTCCGAAGGCCAGTGCGGCTGAGCCGCAACCGATTGCGTTTCAGGCTTATGTACCCCTGCTGCTCGTGCTTGCGCTGGCTTCGAGCGGGTTTCAGTTGCACGCGTTTGCCAATGCGGCACCACAGTATCTGGCGTACACGGCCAAGGAGAATTTACCCTGGCTGATGCCCTTGCTGTGGGTTGGCTTTTTTCTGGTGCTGCCGGGTGCGGAAACTGTCATCAAGCGCTTTGGTGCGCTGGCGGTGGCGGCCGGCGGCATGCTGCTGACTGCGCTGAGCAGTTACTTAGCCGCCAGGGCGGGCAGCCTGGAAATGCTTGTTTTAATGCAATTGCTGGCCGGGGTCGGCTGGGCGGCGGCTTTTGCCGGGCTGATGGCGCAGGCCTCGGCATTCGGTACGCGCGGGGCAGAGGGCCTGTTCATGGGCAGCTTTTTTTCCGTGCTGGCGGTGAGCAGTTTTGCCCGGATCGGTTTCGTCAGCCAGTTGTTGCCGCAGCATCCCGCCTTGAAAGAAATGCAGTTTATTTTGCCGGCGGCTTTGCTGCTGCTGGCCGGCGTGCTTGCCGTCGCTTATGCGCTGAAAAAACCGCAAGTGCCTGCTACGCTCGTTTGAGGATGGCCGGCGTTTGAATACGCTTACCGCCTGTTGCCTTTCCATGCCGCACAGCACGTCTTTCGCAGGTATTCGAGGGAGCGCTCCATGTAGGCATCTGGCCAGTTGGGGTCGCGATCGGCGAGCTGTTCTTCGGCTTCGTTTCTCAGGTCGTCTTCCCAGGTTTTTTGCAGATCCTCGCGCGTGGCTTCGGGTGCGTGCGCTTCGATAAAATTGATGACGGCCGACGAATCGAAACCGGCCGTGCGGAAAATGCGGATCACCTCTTTGGCTTCCTTCAGGAGCATCGAGGCTTTGGGCGGCAGACCGGTGGCAATGAACAGGAACACCGTGGCCAGCACCGCCGGGTCGTCCGCTTCGCCGCGCGTCACACGATCCCATTCCTTGGCGACCAGACGGTCGTATTCGCGCACGTCTTCGTCGAGACTTTCGCTGACGAAAAAGACCTGTGCGCCATCGCCGTACAGCAGCTTGTCGGCCGTGCGGCCGGGCTGGCGGATCTGCGGCAGGTCGCTGGCGAGGAAGCGATCCATGGCGCGCCGCGTCAGCGTCTGGAAGTCGCCCGGCGCATCCTTGAGGAAGCCCTGCAGGCGGTCTTCGTTGAGCTTTGCCTTGGCACTTTTCGCCGCCTTGATCAGCTGGACGAATCCGGTGCGCGTCGGCAGCTGCAGCGCCGCCTTGTCGACGAAAATGACCAGCATGGCGCTGCGAATCAGCGAATCGGCATCGTCGAGATCGGCACGCGCAACGCCCATTTTTTTCGCCAGCCAGAAGGCGTAGTCGATCGCATTGCGGTTTTCCTGGCGAACGGCGAACTCGGCCCGGTATTCGGCGAGCGAAATGCGATTTGCCGCGGTCATCTCGTCGAGATAGGCGCGCTGGCTCTCCGGCGAAACGGCGCCGCCGTCGAGCACTGTGCTGTCGGGCAGCGCATGCAGGCGCTTGAGCATCTCCGAGCCGCCTTTGGAGTGCGACAGGAAGGTCTTGTCGCGCAGCGACGTGGCGGCGATCTGCAGGTCGCCGCCGGTGATGTCTTCGAGGTAGAGGCTGAGCAGATTGACCATGCGCTGCAGCGCCAGCTCAAGCTCCGGGCGCAGGTGCGCCGTGCTGAAAAAGTTGGCGATCTGCACGATGCCTTTGGCAAAATCCTCCTGGATGCTCTGCAGCCGCTCCGGCGTGATGATTCCTTGCGCGACGCCGTAATGCAGCGCCTTGTCGAAGAAGCGCCGGCTGTCGAAAGCTGACAGTGCGGTGGAGGTTGATGCGATTCGTGTTGCCATGCGTCTGGACCCTTAAATCGCGGATTCTTCTTCGTCGCCCGAGGTATCGGTCGAGCTTGAGTTTGCTGAGGCCGGCGCCGCATTCGATTCTTCTAGGTGTTTTTGCACGCGGTCGCGTAGCGTGATCATCATTTCCTCGAACGCATCGGGCAGTTCGTAACGCAGAATCCACGCGGTTTCCATCCAGTCGCCGTCGGCAATTTCAGAACGCGAAAGCAGCGGCCGCGAATTTTCGATCGAGTTGCCCAAGCCCAGGCCATGGTCGAGCTCCTCGATTTTTTCCATCAGCCAGGTGTTGTGCGTTTTGGCGCCGGAATCCGGGTCGAATTGCGGTGCAAAACTGCCGGTCGTGGCGAAACTGAAGATCTCGTCGTAACGGTCTTCGAAGTAGTCGGCCAGCGTGCCGCTGCCGCCGTCGGTTTCGGCAATCGTTTCGAGATATTCGACGGCGCTCGTCAGGTCGCGATGGATCACCGCATTCATCATGGCGCGCAGCCGCTCGCCGGTGCGATCGCCGTACTTGCGCTCGAAGACGATGGCGCGCGCGAACTGCTCGGGCGTGACCAGCATGTTCACCACCGACTCCCGCGAGGAATCGAACTCGCGCATGACCGCGAGCAGATCGGTTGGCTGCATTTCGTCAAGAATGCTCACCAGCGCGTGGTCGCCATGCTCGTCGGCAATGGCCACCAGCGCCTGCTCGGCGCCGGCGATGTCGCCGGCAAGAATCAACTGCGAAGATTTCAAAACAACCGGATGCATGCAATGTCCTTCTTTCGATTGATTATATTTGGCCTGGGGGGGCGCCGTCAGTCAATGAGAAAGAGCGAACCACCAAGACACAAAGAACACAAAGTTTCACCAAGAAAATCATCTTTTTAACTTGGTGCCTCTTGGTGAACTTGGTGCCTTGGTGGTTCGCTTTTTCCTGATTTTTCATCACAGTAAAGCGTCAACGCTCCAGCGGCTCGAAACCCTGCTCGGAGAGCCAGTCGGCGCCGGCTTCGCTGAGGTCCTGTTCGCCATCGTCGTCGCCTTCTTCGCCGCGATCATTTTCGTCGCCGAGCTCTTTCTCCGTATCCGCTTCGGGCACCGGTGCGGCATAGCTATCCTTGTTGCGCAGAAATTCGAGCGCCGCAGTGGCGACGAGGAAGGCGTCACCACCTTGAACTTTCAGCGCTGCGGCGATCAGCGGCTCGGCCCAGTCGGCGACCGCCAGCTCCTTCTCGAGCTTGGCCCAACTCAGGAAGCCGGAACGTCCGGGTTCGCTGAGCACGATCTGCTGCATGGTTTCAGCCGAGCGGAAGCCGAAGGCGCCGTAAAAAACGACGGCGACCATTTCCGGGCTGAACTCGATCATCGGCAGGATGGCGTCAATCTCGCGGCGCTTGTCGTTCAGGCGCTTCTGCAGCACCGACTTGCCTTCGGAGTCGGTCACCAGGTCGTCGACCTCGTCGTTGTAGCTTTTGATGAGGTCGGAAAAATAACGCGATTTTTTCAATGGATGATTTCCTGAATGTATTTCCCCGCAATGTCCCGCGCGACGGGTAAGGGGTCTTCGATGAGGCTGCGTTGCCGGTATTCGTCGTAAGCCTTCCGCCGTGCTGCGTCGGACAAGACTTCATACGCTTCCTGAACTTCCCGGAAGCGCGCCGCGGCGTCCGCCGAAGGATTCTTGTCCGGGTGGTACTGGGCCGCCTTCTTGCGGTAGGCGGCCTTGATCAGATCGGCTGTTTCATTGGGCGCGACGCCCAATGTCGCGTAGTGGTCCCGCGTTGAAGTCATTTCATTTTCCTTGTTGCTGCGTTCTGCGTGGCTATCACGTGTCGATCGCGTGGCGATCAGCCGGGCCGGCGGAAGTCGTCGGCCAGCCAGGCATGGGCGCTCGCTGCGCTGAGCTTGAAGCCGGGCGCCACGCGCACCTGCGCGAGCTGTTCGCCGAGCGCGTCGCAGGCGGCGAGTAGGGCGTGCGGATCGTCCTCGTCGGGAACGATGTCGAGCGTCACCTTGACCGGCCCGGACGGCGTGCTCAGCGTGAGGTTCCTGTGCAGCGTCGCGTGCAGTTGCTGTTCGTGGCGGCGCAGGACTTCCGCGGCGGTCTTGACCAGCGTGTTGAACGCCGAGGTGTCGAGCGGCTTCGGGTTCTTCTTGTCGCGCCCCATCGTCCACGGGCCGACCAGCGCGGGTTCGCGTTCGCCGTCCTTGACCATCTCGACGGCCCAGCCGTCGTCGTCTTCGTTCTTGATGACGCGGGCGGTCCAGCCGTTGCCGGTCCACAGTCGCGGCTCGTTCACTACGCTCTGGCTGTCATCCTCTTGTGTGTCGTTTTTCGGCATGGCGGTCAGGATGCCCGCTCGTGCAGGAAATAGACCTTGACGCGCTTGCCCTTGACCGTGCCTTCGTTGAGCTTGCGCAGCGCCTCGCGGGCGATCTTGCGTTCGACGGCAACGTAGGTCGAGAACTCGGTAACGTTGATCTTGCCGATCTGTTCCTTGGCGAAGCCGGCGTCCTTGGTCAGCGCGCCGAGCACGTCGCCGGCGCGGATTTTTTCCTTGCGGCCGCCGAGGATCTGCAGTGTCACCATCGGCGGCATCAGCACTTCGCTGCCGGTCGGCGTCAGTTCGCTCAGTTTGTGCCATTCGGCTTCAAAGCCGTGCAGTTTCTCGATGACGCTGACGCGCTCCATCTCGTTGCCGCTGGCCAGGCTGAACGCCCAGCCTTCCTCATCGACCCGGCCGGTGCGGCCGATGCGGTGCACGTGCACCTCGGGCTCGAAAGTGATGTCGACGTTGATCACCGCTTCGAGCTGGGCAATATCCAGCCCGCGTGCGGCAACGTCGGTCGCCACCAGCACCGAGCAACTGCGGTTGGCGAACTGCACCAGCACCTGATCGCGTTCGCGCTGCTCCAGCTCGCCGTGCAGCGTCAGCGCGTTGAAGCCCTGCTTGTGCAGCACGTCGAGCAGATCGCGGCATTGCTGCCGCGTATTGCAGAAGGCGATGGTGCTGACCGGGCGGAAGTGATTGAGCAGCATGCCGACGGCGTTCAGGCGCTGCTCCTTGCTCACTTCGTAAAAGCGCTGGCGGATCTTGGTCGCCGTGTGCTGCTCAGTCAGCTTCACCTGCTGCGGATCGCGCAGGAACTGGCGGCTCAGTTTCTCGATGCCTTCCGGGTAGGTCGCCGAGAAAAGAAGCGTCTGGCGTTCCTTCGGGCACGAGCGAACGACCTTGACGATGTCGTCGAAGAAGCCCATGTCGAGCATGCGGTCGGCTTCGTCGAGCACCAGCGTATTCAGCGCTTCGAGGTTCAGGCTGCCGCGTTCGAGGTGATCCATGATGCGGCCCGGCGTGCCGACGACGATATGCGCGCCGTGCTCCAGGCTGGAGATCTGCGGGCGCATCGTCGCGCCGCCGCACAGGGTGAGGATCTTGATATTGTCTTCGGCGCGCGCCAGGCGGCGGATTTCCTGCGTCACCTGATCGGCCAGCTCGCGCGTCGGGCAGAGCACCAGCGCCTGCACGCCGAAGTTGCGCGGGTTGAGCTTGGTCAGCAGCGGCAGCGCAAAAGAGGCCGTCTTGCCGCTGCCGGTTTTCGCCTGCGCGATCAGGTCGTGGCCGGCCAGCGCAATCGGCAGGCTGGCCGCCTGGATCGGCGTCATGCTGAGGTAGCCGAGTTGCTGCAGATTGGCCAGCATGGCTGGCGACAGCGGCAGTTCGTTGAACGTAGGGCCGGCGGTCGGTACGTCGGTGGTCACGGGGGCGGATTGGGGGGGCGTTGATTTGGTCATGGCGAATTATACGGGCTTGCGTTTCTTCCGGCGATCTTTGGGCAGCATGGGGAGCAATCGAAAGTGTTGGCCAGAACATCGTAGCGCTGCGCTAACCTGACCAACGGAAATGCATAGCCGACCTACGCGTTATCGTCGCGGGAAGTCTTCGACCAATAGTTTCAAACGCACCCAACGGCAGGGAGAGGGTTGGCGTTGCCGACTCACGCCATACCGACTTTGGTATATCATTGTAAAATGATTGCATAGCAACTAGAGTGCAATCATTGAGATCAATCAGAAAAGGATGCTGCGTGTCATCAATCACTGTCCGTAACTTACCTGAGGAGACGCACCGTGCTTTGCGTGTGCGCGCCGCGATGGCTGGTCGAAGCACCGAGGCCGAAGTCCGGGCCATTCTCGAAAGCGTCGCACGACCAGAGGGCCGCATCAAGCTGGGTTCCTTGCTGGCTGAAATCGGCCAGCAGGCAGGGGGGGTCGATCTTGAGATCGAGCGTGACAAGTCACCCGCAGAACCGATGAGCTTTGAATGATTCTTCTCGACACCAACGTCGTTTCTGAACCATTGAAGCTCACCGGTGATGTAGGCGTGTTGACTTGGATAGACGCGCAAATTATCGAAACACTTTATCTGTCAACGATCAGCCTGGCTGAGTTGCGTTTTGGCATTGCGGCGCTGGCACCGGGCAAACGAAGAGATACGCTCCACACCAGTCTTGAGCAACGCATCTTGCCTTTGTTCGTCGGTCGAATTCTGCCCTTTGATGCAGACGCCTCCGAAGCCTACGCGGTGCTTCGTGCCCGTGCGCGAGCCCAGGGGAAAGCTATTGTGCCCGCAGACGGCTACATTGCCGCGACGGCCACCAGCCATGGTTTGATTGTTGCAACGCGAGACACCGGCCCTTTTGAAGCCGCTGGCCTGACTGTCATCAACCCTTGGAATACGCAGCACTGACGGACTGAACAAATTCCGCCGATTCTGGCTTACAACCCCAAATTACTTAGCAGCGGAATCTTCGGCGGTTCCGGCCTTCCGGTCAAAGAGATACTTGACGTTGGTGGTAGGCTGTTGGGGAGGCCGTCGAGACTACTTTGTTGGATATGTGCGCAGCGCTTGCATTTTTCGCTGCACTCATTTCTAATAGCCGTTCGAGTTTTCGCTTTGACCTGACAATCATGCTTCCTTCCGACGACCGCGCTTTCGTTTCATCCGCCGCTATCAGCGCGGCTGCGTTCGTCATTACTGTCGGTGTAGCAGTAGTACGCGTAGTAAGCGTAGTACGCAGCGCACCGTCGAGGGTCGGAAGAATGTAGTCGAAACGTAGCAAACGACAGATTCCAGAAACCCCCGCCGGTGCAAACCGAGCGGGGGTTTTGCTTTATGGCCCCCGCCCGGCAAAGCCGGCTTTTTGAAGGAGAGCACCGTGGCCCAACAATCAACCGAAACCCTCACCGGCGCGCAACTTGTTGTGCGTCTGCTCGAACGACAAGGCGTGCGAACGCTGTCCGGCATCCCCGGCGGCGCGATCTTGCCGATCTACGATGCCTTGTCGCAGTCGACACTGATCCACCACGTACTGGCGCGCCATGAGCAGGGCGCCGGTTTCATCGCGCAGGGCATGGCGCGGGCGACTGGCCTGCCGGCTGTCTGTCTGGCGTCTTCCGGCCCCGGCGCAACCAATCTGCTGACGGCGATTGCCGATGCCAAGCTCGATTCGATTCCGCTGGTGGCGATCACCGGCCAGGTGCCGAAGGCGATGATTGGCACCGACGCCTTTCAGGAAGTCGATACCTATGGGCTGACGATTCCGATCACCAAGCACAACTTCCTTGTTAATTCAGCCGAGGAGCTGATTGAGGTGATCCCGCGCGCCTTCCGACTCGCCGCCTCGGGTCGGCCTGGTCCGGTGCTGGTCGATATTCCGAAGGACGTGCAGAACCAGGCCATCGAAATCAGCGAGTGGCCTGCGCCAGGCGTTGCCGATGCGATGCCGGCGCCTGCTGCCGAGCTGATCGCGCGGGCGGCGGCGATGATTAACGAAGCCGAACGTCCAATCCTCTATCTGGGCGGTGGCGTCGTGCATTCGGGAGCCTCCGAACTGGCTGTCGCGCTTGCCGAGAAAGCCGCTCTGCCGACCGTGATGACGCTGATGGCGCTCGGCGCAATGCCGGTCGACCACGCGCTGTCGCTAGGCATGCTCGGTATGCACGGTGCGCGCTGTACCAATTTCGCCCTTGATGAATGCGACCTGCTGATCGCCGTTGGCGCGCGCTTTGACGACCGGGCGACGGGCAAAGTCGCGGCCTTTTGCCCGCAGGCGAAGATCATCCATATCGACATCGACCCTGCGGAACTCGACAAGGTCAAGACCGCACACGTCGGCATCACCGGCGACGTGACGGCCGTGCTCAAGATGCTTTCGCCGGAAGTCGAGCCGCAACTGCGCAAGCGCTGGCTGTCCCATGTGGCCAGTCTGAAGGCGGCGCATCCACTGCGCATGCCGGGCATCGAAGACCCGCGTTCGCATTACGGCCTGATCCGCGCCGTCGCCGATTGCCTCGATGATGAGGCGACGATCACCACCGACGTCGGCCAGCACCAGATGTGGGTCGCACAGGCCTATCCCTTGCGCCGGCCTCGCCAGTGGCTGACTTCGGGCGGGCTGGGGACGATGGGCTTTGGTTTGCCGGCCGCCATTGGCGCGGCACTGGCTGAACCTGAACGTACCGTGGTTTGCTTTACCGGCGACGGCAGCATCCTGATGAATGTGCAGGAGTTTGTCACTGCGGCGGAGGAGGGCGTCAACGTAAAAATTGTGCTGATGAATAATTCATCGCTCGGGCTGGTGTTCCAGCAGCAGACGATGTTCTACGGCGAACGCATCTTTGCCTCGAAATTCAAGGGGCAGCCGGACTTCATCAAGGTCGCCGATGCTTTCGGTTTTGCCACCGTCGATCTCGACAAGGAAAGCGATCCGCGCGCCGCACTCGCCGCAGCGCTTTCGTCGCGCGGCCCGACGCTGATCCACGCCAGCATCGACATGCGCGAGCAGGTTCTACCCATGGTTGCGCCGGGCGCCGCCAACAAAGACATGATCGGAGGTTGAAAATGAATGCAATTTCACAGGCGGAAAATAAGGCGCTGGCCCGCGCCGTACTTGAACTTGATGTGAATAACCACGCCGGCGTGATGTCGCACGTGGTGAGCATGTTCTCGCGCCGGGCGTACAACGTCGAGGGCATTATCTGCATGCCGGTCGGCACGGGGCAGACCAGTCGCATCTGGCTGCTGGTCAATGAAGACGCGCGTCTTGAGCAGATGGTCAAGCAGCTGGACAAACTCGAAGACGTGCTGGCGGTGCGCCGGCATGGTGCTGAGCACGAAGTGTTCGAGCGCCTGGAGGGTTTCTTTCTGGTCAAATAAATCAGACGGCCTGATTTTTCAGGCCGTCTGCGCATTTTATTGGCCTGCAAGCCAATAGATACGCCACTCTTCAAAAAATTTTGTTGTAGATCGCCTATTCATGCGGCTTGCGGCCATGCGCGGGTCAAGTGTGCGCTGCACTCGCCAATACCTTGGCCGCCCACTGGTTCAAACTCGTGCCCGCCGCTTTGGCCGCCACCAGCGCGGCACCATGCACATCCGGCGGAATACGCAGCATCAGTTTGCCGCTGGCGGGTTTTTCAGGTGACTTACCCAGTGCGGCGCACGTCTCCAGATAATCTTCAACTGCATCCTCAAATGCCGCGCGCAAATCAGCAACATTATCGGCATGAAACCCGATCACATCGACAATTCCTAGCAGATGCCCGACAAAAATATTGTCCCGGTCGTCGAATTCAACGCGGGCGGTGTAGCCTTTGTAAGTCATGGTGTTCATGGTTTAACTCCAATCAGTTCAAGAAAAAACCGGGCATCCTCAACCTGATACGGCTTCGCCTCTTTGCTCGGGTGCGGCCGGTGGAAGCTGGCTACCCGCTCACCGTAAGCAAATCGCACACGCGACCCACGCCCTTCAATCACAACACAACCCACCGCAATCAGCAGCGCCTCAATGCGCGCCCATTCAAGCGTGCCGGGCGTGGGCTTGGTAAAAACGGCAAGCAAGGTTTTCTGGTGTTTGCTGCTCATAGGCGAATGATAGCGGATAGTGCAATCATTTGGAAATGATTTTTCGCAATCAAGCCCCGTCAGCTCTTGATCGAAATGTGGGGATATCCACGCGATCCGTGCATAACATCAAGCCGAAAACAAAAAACCCCGTCTTCGCAAAAAGGCGGGGTTTTTCGCTAGCTGGCGCTACGCGGTCGTCAACCGCAAGTCCCCACCGCCCCGCAAGCCGTACAGAAATCACAGCCGTCCTTGCGAATCATCGTGTGATTACCGCACTCGCCGCACAGCTTGCCAGCCGTCGGTTTGGCGGCGGTGCTGCCGATCGGTGCTTCGAGAATGCCCATCTGCTGCAGCGGCAGGCCGTTCTCGTCGAGGATGCCGAGCATGGCGTAGCGGTGGATCATCAGCTGCGCGAGGTAGGCCACCGTTGACGGGTAGTTGGTCTGGCGGCGCGTGCCGGGGATAAAGGCCATGAAGTCGCCGAGCGGCTCGGGGTAGTCGAGCAGTTTCCTGAGCTTCATGCCGATCCACGCCGGGTCGAGGACGCGCATGTCGAGTGACAGGAGCTTGGTCAGGCCGTCGAGGGCGCGTGGGTAGTTGCCCGAGAGCCATACCGAGTAGGGGCGGGTAACGCCGTCGGGCAGGGTGATTTCCTTCAGACCCAGCACGAAGTCTTCGCCCGTGGCCGGGTTGAAGATGTCGACGGTCCAGGAGAGCGTGCCGTCGGTGCCGGTCTTCGGCTCTTTCAGGCTGAACATGGCGTCGAGCACCGGCGTTGGGCCTTCGTGCTTGAAGGCGCCGATCTGTTCAACGCGGAACTGGATCAATTGCGCCATCGCCGAGACGATCGACGGCATGCGCTTGCGTTCACCGTGCGGCGGGAAGGTCATGTCGAAGCCTTCGCCGTTCGGTGTCTTGGCTAGCGATTCAAGTTTCAGTGCCAGCCAGCCGTGGTCGTTGGCGCGCATGTCCATCGACAGCGTTTTGGCGACGGCGCCGAGGCCGCGCGGCTGCGACGGGCCATTGACCCACGCTTCGAACGGCCAGGAGCGGCCTTCCTGCTCGATATGGCCGACGAACAGGGCGAACTTGCCGTGCTCGTGCTCGATCATGTAGGTCCATGCCATGTTGCCTTCCGGCATGTTCGGACGGTTCGGCCAGCGCAGGCTGGAGAGCACCGGGGCGGGCAGGTTCTTGATTGACAGGCGACGGTTGGCATCGCCGGTGACGAAGTCCTGCGGGGCCTTGGCGTCGACTTCGGCCTTGGTTGGTTCAACGGAAAGCACCGAGCCGAGCACGCTGTTCGGGCGGTAGGTGGCGAGGCCCTTGAGGCCGGCTTTCCAGGCGCTCATGTAGAGGTTCTGGAATTCTTCGTAGGGGTAGTCGGCGGGGACGTTGACCGTCTTCGAAATCGACGTGTCGATGTACGGGGCAACGGCGGCGACCATGTTCTTGTGCGCTTCAGCCGAGATTTCGAGCGCCGTGACGAAGTAGTCGGGCAGGTTCTCGACGTTGCCACCAAGGTGCTTGTAAAGACGCCAGGCGTAATCCTCGACGGCGTATTCCTTGAGTGTGCCGTCCTGCATGCGCTTCTTGCGGTTGTAGGTCCACGAGAAGGGCGGTTCGATGCCGTTGCTGGCGTTGTCGGCAAAAGCCAGCGAGATGGTGCCGGTCGGCGCGATCGACAGCAGGTGCGAGTTGCGCAGGCCGTGCTTGCGGATCTCAGCCTTGACCTCGGCCGGCAGGCGCGAGGCGAAGTTGCCGCCGGAAAGGTAGAGCTCGGCGTTGAACAGCGGGAAGGCACCGCGTTCCTTGGCCAGTTCGACCGAGGCGAGGTAGGCGGTGTCACGCATGCATTCGGAGATGCGCGCAGCCATTTCGGAAGCTTCCGGGCGGTCGTAGCGCAGGGTCAGCATGCACAGCGCGTCGCCGAGGCCGGTAAAGCCGAGGCCGACGCGGCGCTTGTTGGCGGCTTCTTCGCGCTGGCGGTCGAGCGGCCAGGCGGTGACATCGAGCACGTTGTCGAGCATGCGCGTCGACACCTTGACCACTTCTGCAAAGCCGGCGAAGTCGAATTCAGCGTCGGCGCTGAAGGCATTTTTGACGAAGATGGTCAGGTTGATCGAACCCAGGCAGCAGCAACCGTAGGGCGGCAGCGGCTGTTCGGCGCAGGGATTGGTCGCTTCGATCAGCTCGCAGTAATAGAGGTTGTTGTCCTTGTTCATGCGGTCGAGGAAGAGGATTCCTGGCTCGGCATGGTCGTAGGTGGCCTTCATCACCTGATCCCACAGGTCGCGCGCGCGCACCTTGCGATAGGTCCAGATGCCGTCGTCGCGCTGGAAGGCGCCTTGCGTCTTCATGTCGGTATTCGGCTCGGCGCGGTGCGTCAGCTCGACTTCACCGTCGGCTTCGACGGCGGCCATGAAGGTATCGGTGACGGCGATCGAGACGTTGAAGTTGGTCAGGTCGCCGTGGTCCTTGGCGTGGATGAACAGCTCGATATCCGGATGGTCGCAGCGCAGCACACCCATCTGCGCGCCACGCCGGGCACCGGCCGACTCGACGGTTTCGCACGAGCGGTCGAAAACGCGCATGTAGGAGACCGGGCCGGAAGCGCGCGATTGCGTGCCCTTGACGCGCGCGCCTTGCGGCCGGATCGACGAGAAATCGTAACCGACGCCACCACCTCGGCGCATGGTTTCAGCGGCTTCGGCGAGCGCGCTGTAAATGCCGGGCTTGCCGTCAACCAGTTCAACGATCGAATCGCCGACCGGTTGCACGAAGCAGTTGATCAGCGTCGCGGCGAGGTCGGTGCCGGCGGCCGAGTTGATGCGCCCGGCCGGAACGAAACCGTTTTCCTGCGCCCACAGGAAGCGCGCTTCCCAGTGCGCGCGCTGTTTTTCTTCTTCGTGGGCGGCCAGCGCATGGGCAACGCGGCGGCGTACATCGTGCACCGAGGTTTCGTTGCCCTTGGCGTATTTTTCGACGAGCACCTCGCCGGAAATTTCCTGTTCAACCAGCGTTGCCGCTGTCGGTACGTCGGCGGTGACCGACAGGGAGAGTTGTTGTGTGACCTGGCTCATGGATTGTCCCTCTATTATTTTTAGCTGCAAATGGTGGCGTAAATGCTGCAGGTGATGCTTGAAAGTGATTGGTTGGCTTGTTGCTGCAAGTGACTATGAATTAAGTAATAGCGCCGGCGAATTCACGGCTGAACAGACGTCAAGCTACTACATGTAGTGGTGCAAGGCAAGAAGTTGACTAGATGTAGTGGGCCGGCATTAAAGCGCAACACGCCGGAAAATGCCGAAAAATCACTGTTTTAGGGGAAAAGAAGAATATTTTTGCTGCAGCGCACAAGACGCCTCGATTGTGGCGTCCTGTGCCGGGGAAAGCGAGGCGATTGCATTTGATTTTAAAACCTACCGCAGAGGCGCAGAGGGCGCAGAGATGACGCAGAGAAAGTCAAATGCCTACCCGTTTTTGTTCTTCTCTGCGTTTCCTCTGCGCCCTCTGCGCCTGCGCGAAGCCTGGCCTTGGGCCACTGCGGTAGGTGTCGAGGTTTAAGTGCGATGGCTTCGTTTGCTGCGCAATTTACGACGCGAGGAGGTCGCGTGTGTGCTCGGCAATCATCCATTCCTCGTCGGTCGGGATGACGAGTGCGTCTATCCGGCTGCCTGCAGTGCTGATGTGGATGCTGTTTGCCGTATTGGCGGCGCTGTCAATTTCCAGCCCCAGCCAGGCACAGCCTTCGGCAATGCGCCGGCGGATCTCCGCTGCGTGCTCGCCGATGCCGCCGGTGAATACCAGCGCATCGAGGCCGCCAATCGCTGCGGCCAGTGCGCCGATCTGGGTGATGGCGCGATAGCAGAAGAGTTCGACCGCATCGGCGGCTGCCGGGTCGTCGCTGGCGAGCAGGGTGCGCATGTCCTGGCTGATGCCCGAAACGCCGAGCAGGCCCGACTGCTTGTAGAGCAGGTTGGTCAGCTCCTTGACGCCCATCCCCTTGTTTTCGAGCAGGTAGAGCAGCACGCCCGGGTCGAGCGCGCCGGTGCGTGTGCCCATCATCAGTCCGTCGATGGCGGTAAAGCCCATCGAAGTGCCCTGGCTGCGCCGGCCGAGCATGGCGCACATACTGGCACCGTTGCCAAGGTGCGCGACCAGCACACGACCGTCGGCCTTGGCGGTGTGTTTGGGCAGCACGCGCGCGATGTACTCGTAGGACAGCCCGTGGAAGCCATAGCGCTTGACGCCTTCGGCGGTCAGGGCTTTGGGGATGGCGAACATCTGGGCGACCGGCGGCTGGGTACGGTGGAAGGCGGTGTCGAAACAGGCGATCTGCGGAATCGCCGGCAACAGCGCCGAGAGCGCATTGATGCCGGCGAGATTGTGCGGCTGATGTAGGGGGGCGAGCAGGATAAATTGCTCAAGCTCGGCGAGGACGGCAGGCGTCAGGATTATCGGCTGCGAATAAAGTGAGCCGCCATGCACAACACGATGGCCGACGGCGGTGATGCGCCAGTCGCCCTCGTTATTATTGCCCAGCCAACGCAGCAACTGGTCAAAGGCCTCTTTGTGCTTGATGCCGGCAAGCAGCGCAACATCCGGAAAGCGCTTGTCGTCGCCATCTCTGGCGACCAGTTTTGCATCCGCACCAATGCCGTCAATCTGCCCGGACAGCGAAGGGTGGCGCGCGAGCGTGTTGCCGACGCCATTCAGTTCAAACAGCGCGAACTTGATCGACGATGAACCGGCGTTGATCGTCAGAACACCTTGCTTCATTCTGCGACTGCCTGTTTGTTGCGGTTGGCGTGCGCAATCAGCGCGGCGATGACGCACGAGGCGATGCGCGTTTCCGCGGTGTCGGCACGGCTGGTCAGCACGATCGGCACCTTGGCGCCGAGCACGATGCCGGCGGTCAGCGCGTTGGCCAGATACTCCAGTTGCTTGGCCACCATGTTGCCGGATTCCAGATCGGGAACAACGAGAATTTCGGCACGGCCGGCGACGGCTGAAACGATGCCCTTCGTTTTTGCGGCGATGATTGAAACCGCATTGTCGAAAGCCAGCGGGCCGTCGAGCAGGCCGCCCTTGATCTGGCCACGGTCGGCCATCTTGCACAGTGCGGCTGCGTCAAGCGTCGATTGAATCTTCGGGTTGACCGTTTCAACGGCAGAGAGAATCGCTACTTTCGGTTCCGGAATACCGATGATGTGCGCCAGGTCGATCGCGTTCTGGATGATGTCGACCTTGTCTTCGAGGGTTGGCGCGATGTTGATCGCCGCATCGGTGATCAGGATCGGGCGCGGGTAGGTCGGCACATCCATCAGAAAAACGTGGCTGATGCGGCGTGCCGTGCGCAGGCCGGCAGCGCGCGAAACCACTTCAGCCATCAGCTCGTCGGTATGCAGGCTGCCCTTCATCAGCGCCTCGGCGTCGCCGCTGCGGATCAGCGTCACCGCCATGGCGGCGGATTCGTGGCTATGCCTTACGTTAACGATGCGATGCTGCTTGAGATCAAAGCCGTTTTCCTGCGCGATGGCACGAATTTTTGCTTCCGGTCCGATCAGAATCGGGTCGATCAGCCCGGCTTCGGCGGCCTCGAGGGCGCCCTTCAGTGATTCACGGTCGCATGGGTGGACCACCGCCATGTCAATCGGCGCCAGCCCTTTTGCACGGGCGACCAGATTCTGCAGCCGCGCATATTTGTCCGAGATGACAATATCCGGCATCTCGGTGCGTTTCGTCTTCATGCGCTCGGTCGGCGCCAGTACCTCGGCGGTGCCGCGCACCACTTGCATGCCATCCTGGTTGGTGCAGGCGCAGTCGAAGATGATGTGGTGGTTGTGGTCGAACTTCTGTTTGACGGTGACCGTGATGGTGATTGTGTCGCCGATCGTGACCGGCCGTGCGAAGTGCAGCGACTGGTCGACCAGGATGGTGCCCGGACCGGGAAACTGCGTGCCAAGTGTTGTGGAGATCAGCGAGGCGCTCCACATGCCGTGCGCGATGACCTCGCGGAACATGCCGCTGTGCGCAAATTCAGCATCGACAATCGCCGGGTTGACGTCGCCGGTCATTACCGCGAAAAGCTGAATATCCTGCGGACGCAGGGTGCGCGTCAGTGACGAACTGTCACCAATGCGAATTTCGTCGTAGGTGCGGCTTTCGAGGAAGTGCAGGGGGGTATCAACGTGCATGATCGTGCTCCTGGTTGACCGAAGATATTGTAACCGCCGTCGCCAAGACTTTTTCCCCTTGCCGATTGAATATCGGAAACGCCAGAGGAAAAGGCCTGATTATTTGATTGGTGCGACGCAATATCGACAACAGGCCATTATTATCGACCTTGGTGCGATGCCGTATGAAAGTTTTGTTGCATGGCGCACTACTCAATTTGTAACATTTTTGATGTATATCAGTAATTGCTGAAGCAGCAGCGCTAAGCTTTGGCAGTGGCATCGAAAGTCTTTTTTCATTGGAGAGCAGCGTGACGTGTGCGCTTACAGAAACAAATCCGCGTGGCGATGTGCTGGCGGCAGTGCTCGATCACCATCGGCACCAGCCGACGCGCCTGCTGCAGATTCTGCTTGCAGCACAGGATGCGCTGGGCTTTTTGCCGGCGGCTGCGCTGACGCAGATTGCGCAGGCGCTGGGCCTGCCGCGCGCCCGGGTTGAGGGCGTCGCGGGGTTCTATTCGTTTTTGCATCTCGAACCGGTCGGCCGTTACCGCGTGCTTTTTTCCGACAACATCACTGACCGCATGCTCGGCAGCGTCGAATTGCGCGAGCGCCTGTGCAACAAACTGTGGCTTGAGCGCGGCAAGGTCTCGGAAGACGGCCTGGTCAGTGTCGACACCACCTCTTGCACCGGCCTGTGCGACCAGGGGCCGGCGTTGCTGGTCAACGGCCGGGCGATGAGCCGTATGTCGGGAGAACGGATTGACCGCATCAGCGAGCTGATTCGCGCGCAGACGCCGCTCGACGATTGGCCGAAGGAGTATTTCGCCATTGAAGACAATATTCGCCGGCGGGATGTGCTGCTGGGCGGCGATTGGCCGGCGGGTGAGGCGATCAGGGCGGCCGTGGCGCGTGGCGCGGAGGCGATGCTGGCGGAAATCAAGCTTGCAAATCTGCGCGGGCGTGGCGGTGCGGGCTTTACGACGGCGATCAAGTGGGCGTCGGCCCGCGAGGCAACAGGCAGCGGCGAGCATCCGGCGCGCTACGTGGTGTGCAATGCCGATGAGGGCGAGCCGGGAACCTTCAAGGATCGTGTTCTGCTCTCCAGCTACGCCGATCTTGTTTTTGATGGCATGACGGTGGCCGGCTTCACGATCAATGCGGCGCAAGGCCTGCTTTACCTGCGCGGCGAATACCATTATTTGCTGCCGGCACTGCTCGCCAATCTGGAGGCGCGCCGCAAGTGCGGCCTGCTCGGCAAGAACATCGGCGGGCGGGCCGGTTTTCACTTCGATATCGAAATCCATATGGGCGCCGGTGCCTACATCTGCGGTGAGGAAACGGCGCTGATCGAATCGCTTGAAGGCAAGCGTGGCGTGCCGCGCATCCGTCCGCCCTTTCCTGTAACGCAGGGTTATCTTGGACAACCGACCGTTGTGAACAACGTCGAGACGCTGTGCAAGGCGGCGCTTATTGCGCAGAAGGGTGGCGCCTGGTTTGCCGGCTTCGGCACCAAACAATCGACCGGCACCAAACTCCTCTCGATTTCGGGCGATGTCGAGAATCCCGGAATCTACGAGTATCCGTTCGGCGTTTCGGTCGATCAGGTATTGAACGATTGCGGCGCTGGCAACGCGCAGGCCGTACAGATCAGCGGCGCCTCGGGAATCTGCCTGGCAACGCATGAGTTCTCGCGACGCATTGCCTTTGAAGATGTGCCGACTGCCGGCGCCTTCATGGTCTTTGGCGCGCACCGCGATATGTTCGAGGTGGCACGCAATTTTGCACACTTTTTTGCGCACGAAAGCTGCGGTTTCTGTACGCCGTGCCGGGTAGGAACCGCGCTGGTATCGAACTTCATGGACAAAATCGCCAACGGCAACGGCTCGCAGTACGAAATCAACGAGATTTTCAAGGTGCATCGCCTGCTGCACGTAGCGAGCCACTGCGGGCTGGGGCAGGCAGCGTGCAATCCCTTGTTCGATACGCTGCAGAAGTTCCGCCCGGCCTATGAGCGGCGTCTGCGCTCGCTTGAATTCGAGCCGGCCTTCGATCTCGATCAGGCGCTGGCCGCCGCGCGCCAGATGACCGGCCGCGACGATCCGGGCGCCCATTTTGGCCTGCAGGCCAGGGAACCGGGAGTTCAGTCATGAAACAAAACGTCATCCTGCTCGATGGTATGCCGGTGTCTTTTGAAGAGGGGCAGACGATCATGGATGCGGCGATGGCCGCCGATGTCTTTATTCCGCACCTGTGCCATCACCCGGAATTTACCCCGCAGGGCAGCTGCAAGCTATGCACCGTCAAGGCCAATGGCCGCTACGTATCGTCGTGCACGCTGCAGGCGAAAGACGGCATGGAGGTCGAAAACAACACCCCGGATCTCAACGACAAGCGGCGCACCATGCTGCAGATGCTCTTCGTTGAGGGCAACCATTTCTGTCCGTCGTGCGAGAAGAGCGGCAACTGCATGCTGCAGGCGCTGGCCTACGAACTGGAAATGTTGTCGCCGCACTTCGACCAGTTCTACCCGAATCGCCCGGTCGATGCCTCGCACCCCAGTGTATTGCTCGACTTCAACCGCTGCATTCTGTGTGAACTGTGCGTTCGTGCCAGTCGCGACGTCGATGGCAAGAGCGTATTCGCGCTATCCGGGCGAGGTATCAACAAGCATCTGATCGTCAATGCCGAATCGGGGCGGCTCGCCGATACCGATTTTTCGCTGCTCGACCGTGCCGCACATGTCTGCCCGGTTGGCGTCATCCTTGAAAAGCGCAAGGGTTTTGCGGTACCGATCGGCAAGCGGCTCTACGACGAAAAACCGATTGGTCAGCAGATGGAACGTCTGGCGGCGCGGACAGCGAAAGTGGAGGGGTGTGATGAGCGCTGAGACAAGTCCCGCGCCGGAGAAGAAGAAACTGCGCCTTGCCACCACCTCGCTGGCCGGTTGCTTCGGTTGTCACATGTCGTTTCTCGATATCGACGAGCGCCTGCTTCAGCTGGTCGAGCTGGTTGAATTCGACCGCTCGCCGCTCACCGACATCAAGCATTGCGGTCCGTGCGATATCGGCCTGATTGAAGGCGGTATCTGCAACGCCGAGAATGTGCACGTACTGCGCGAGTTCCGCGAGAACTGCAGGATACTGATCGCCGTCGGCGCCTGTGCAGTCAACGGCGGCTTGCCGGCGCAGCGCAATCATCTCGACCTCGGCCAGTGCATGCAGGAAGTTTATCTGACCGGTGAGGGCCTGCTGAATGGGCAGATACCGAACGATCCGGAGCTGCCGTTGCCGCTTGACAAGGTGCATCCGATCCACGAAATCGTCCGCATCGACTACTTCATCCCCGGCTGCCCGCCGTCGGGCGACGCGATCTGGAAATTCCTGACCGACCTGCTCGAAGGCCGCACGCCACGGCTGGGACATCCGATGCTGCATTTCGATTGAGTGGCTGGTGAAAAAACAAGACTTTCACCGCAAAGGCGCGAAGAGCGCAAAGATTTCGCAAAGAAACCCTTTAAAAAAAGGCTTTCTTTGCGTTCCTTCGCGTCTTTGCGCCTTTGCGGTGAAAAGTTTGTTGTTCACAGCCTCTGAGTCGTTGATAGGAAAAACATGAGCTTTGAACTGGAAACTGCCCGCGCCGACGCGACCAATCTGCGTCGTGTTGCGATCGACCCGGTGTCGCGCGTCGAGGGGCATGGCAAGGTGACGCTGCTGCTTGACGAGAACGACGAGGTGCAGCAGGTGCGTCTGCACATTGTCGAGTTCCGCGGCTTCGAGAAATTCATTCAAGGCCGCCCGTACTGGGAGGTGCCGGTGATGGTGCAGCGCCTGTGCGGTATCTGCCCGGTGTCGCATCACATCGCCGCCGCCAAGGCGCTCGATCATGTAGTCGGCGCGCCACGTCTGACGCCCGCGGCTGAGAAACTGCGGCGTCTGATGCATTACGGCCAGATATTGCAATCGCATGCGCTGCATTTCTTCCATCTGTCGTCGCCCGATCTGCTCTTCGGCTTTGAGAGCGAGGTCGGCAGGCGAAATATCGTCGGCGTTGCTGCGGCGTATCCCGAGGTGGCGAAGCAGGGAATCCTGCTGCGCAAGTTCGGTCAGGAAGTGATCCGCCTGACCGCCGGCAAACGCGTGCATGGTACCGGCGCGATTCCCGGTGGCGTCAATCGCTCGCTGAGCCAGGAGGAGCGCAACGGACTGCTTGCGGACATCTATCAGATCGTCGGTTGGAGCCGAGAAGCGGTGCACCTGGCAAAGCGTCTGCATACCGCTGATCCGGCGCTTTACGATGTGTTCGGTACTTTCCGCTCGAGCCTCATGTCGATCGTCGGCCCGGATGGCGCAATGGATCTCTACAACGGCGATCTGCGTGTGCGTGACGCCGACGGCAAGATCATCGTCGATGGCTTCGACGTGCAGAATTACGGCGAGCTGATCCACGAGGAGGTCAAACCGTGGAGCTACATGAAATTTCCATTTCTCGCCGCGCTTGGTCCGGAGGCCGGCTGGTACAAGGTCGGCCCGCTGGCGCGCGTGCAGAACTGCAACTTCATTCCGACGCCGCTGGCCGAAGCCGAGCGCCGTGAATTCATTGACCACGGCAAGGGGAGCCTGGTGCACGCACCGCTCGCCTACCACTGGGCGCGCATGATCGAGATGCTGCATGCCGCCGAGACAATCAAGGATCTGCTACACGACGACGATATTTCGGGGAGCGACCTCACCACTTCCGGCGCGCGTGCGCGCAAGGGCGTCGGCGTCATCGAGGCGCCGCGCGGCACCTTGATCCATCACTATCGTGTCGGGGATGATGATCTGGTGACGATGTGCAACCTGATCGTATCGACGACGCACAACAATCAGCCAATGAATGAAGCCGTGCGGCGTGTGGCCAAACGCTACCTGAGCGGCCGGACACTGACGGAAGGCTTGCTCAATCACATTGAGGTGGTGATTCGCGCCTTCGATCCCTGTCTCTCCTGCGCTACGCATGCCCTGGGCAAGATGCCGCTGCAGCTTGAGTTGCAGGATGCGGCAGGGCAGGTGATTGGCCGGATCAGCAGTGCTTCCTGAATTGTTGAAAGCGCCGGTCGTTGTTTTTGCCTGCGGCAACCCGAGCCGCGGCGATGACGCGCTCGGGCCGCTGTTGCTTGAGCGCCTGCAGGACTGGCTCGATGCCGAGGGCTTGGCCGACGGTTTCGAGCTGATCGGTGATTTTCAGTTGCAGATCGAGCATGCGCTGGATCTTGCCGGGCGGCGTCTGGCGCTGTTTATCGATGCCGGGCATGAAACGCCAGCCCCCTTTGTTTTTCGTGAAACCGTGGCTGCCGGGAAGCCGGGCCACAGCACGCACGCATTGCCGCCGGAGTCGGTACTGGCTGTTTTGCCGCGTATCAGTGAGCAGGCAGCGCCGCCGGCCTTTGTGTTGTGCATCCGGGGGGAGAAATTCTCTCTGGGCGAGGGCTTGAGCGCTGCCGCGAGTGCGCATGCTGAAGCCGCTTTCGCACTGCTTCAGCAGTTAGCTCGCCGACCGGAAGTGCTTACCTGGCGGGAGCACCTTTGTTCGCCCGCGCCTGAAAGAGATAATCAGCGGTAGACCAGCACCGGAATTTTCGAGTGCGTGAGCACTTTGTTCGTTTCGCTGCCAAGCAGGAAGCCGCTAAATCCGCGGCGTCCGTGCGATGCCATGAAAATCAGGTCGCAGCCGGATTCTGTCGCGGCGGCGATGATTGCCTCATAAGGGATGTCGCTGGTAGCCGACACGCTGGCGAAGTCGACGCCGGCTGCCTTGCATAGTCCTTCGACAAAGGCCAGATTCTGCTGCGCCTGCTGTTCAGCGAGTTCGGCAAATTTTTCGGGTGTCGTCGGGTCGATCAATGCGCCTTCACCGTAATAGGTGACCGGATATTCCGGCTTGGCGAAGAAGGCGGTAACGCGGGCACCGGCTTCCTTGGCGAAAGACACAGCGCGGCGCGAAGTTTCTTGCGAAAGTTCGGAGCCGTCGGTAGGTACGAGGATATGTTTGAACATGGTTATTTCTCCCTGTTGAATAGGACAAAGGACGCTTTTTAATCCTACGTGAATATTGACCGAAGTCAAAACCTTCTGCGCCCGGCAGGCAGAGACTGGACATCATGAAGATCAGTTTTTTTGGTGCAGCCGGTGAAGTGACAGGTTCCTGCTTTCTGATCGAAAGCGAGGCGGTGTGTTTTCTTGTCGACTGCGGCATGTTTCAGGGTGGGCGTGATGCCTACCCGAAAAATTCGCGGGCGCTGTCGTTCGATGTCCGGAAAATCGATTTTGTGCTGCTCACGCACGCGCACATCGATCACTCGGGGCTGCTGCCGCGCCTGACCATGCTTGGCTACAAGGGGCCGATCTACACAACGCCGGCGACCATCGATCTGTTGCAGGTGCTGCTGCTCGACAGTGCGCACATTCAGGAGAAGGAAAGCGAGTGGATTCTGCGGCACCGTCATCGTCGGGGGACTTCGGCGCGCGGTGTGCAGACACCGCTCTATACGGTGACCCAGGCGGAGGCCTGCCTGAAGCAGCTGCGGGCGGTGGCTTATGGCGAGTCCTTTGTCCCGGCCCCCGGTGTGCGCTGCTGCCTGCGCGACGCCGGGCATATTCTCGGCTCGGCGATCATCGAGCTGTGGCTGGAGGACGGCGGGAAAACCCGCAAGCTGGTATTTTCCGGCGATCTGGGGCAACCCAATCGGCCGGTACTGCACAATCCGGCGCTGATCGACGAGGCGGACATTCTGTTTGTCGAATCGACTTACGGTAATCGCCTGCATAAAAAGCTGGACGAGACGCTAGCCGAAATCATCGAGGCCTTTCATTACACGCTGCACAAGAAGCGTGGCAATGTGATCATTCCGGCATTTGCCGTCGGGCGGACGCAGGAGATGCTCTATGTGTTGGCCGATCTGGTGCGTCACGGCCGGATGGCGCCGCTCAAGGTCTATGTCGATTCGCCGATGGCCAGCAAGGCGACCGCGATCACCCTGCGCCACCAGTCCCTGCTGTCGGGGGAAACGCAGGAGCTGATTTCGTGGCAACAGCGCAATCCCGACAAGATGCACATTGAATTCGTCGCCGATGTCGAGCAGTCGATGCGCCTCAATGATCTTCGCCACGGCGCGGTCATCCTTTCTGCCAGCGGCATGTGCGAGGCCGGGCGGATCAAGTACCACCTGCAGAACAACCTGCCACGCGCCGAGAGCTCGGTGTTGATCACCGGTTTTCAGGCCGCCGGCACGCTCGGGCGACGGCTCGTCGATGGGGCGAAAATGGTTCGTCTGTTCGGTCAGCAAACACCGGTGCGCGCCGATATCTTTACCATCGGCGGACTTTCGGCGCATGCTGATCAAGCTGCACTGCTTGCCTGGCTGGGGGCGTTCCGCAAGCCGCCGCAGCATACTTTCATTGTGCATGGCGAGTCGGAAACCGCCGCTGTTTTTGCCGATATCGTGCGCCGCAAGCTGGGCTGGTCTAATGTAGCGTTGCCTGCCTACAATGAGGTTGTCGTCCTGTGATATACATGAGCCATGCATTCCAGCGGAGAGCGATATGAGCAGTAGCGGTTTTGGAGAAAATCCGTCATCCGGCGTTGATGTGACCGGGCTGAGTACCGTCGAGGGTCTGGTGACGACACTGCAGCAGCGTCTTGACCCGTTCGGGGTGATGACCTCGATGCTCAACGCACAGGCCGCATGGATGATGCACCCGCAGGAGTTGTCGCGGGCGATCAGTGCGATGTCGGGCGATGTCGTGGCCCTGCAGAGTCACCTGCTGCGTCGCGCCATGGGTATGCCAAGCGAGGATGTGATTACGCCGCATGCCGATGATGCACGCTTTGCTGATCCGGTGTGGAGCGAGGCGCCGACCTGGGACATCATCAAGGAATCCTATCTTGCCCTGACGCACCGGCTTGAGGACATGCTCTTCGAAACACCGGGCCTTTCCGAGCGGGAGCGCCGGCGGGCAGCGTTCTGGGTGCGGAAATGGCTGAACGCAATGGCGCCGACCAATTTCTTTTTTACCAACCCGATTGCCATGCGTAAAT
>JBIKLY010000111.1:0-7999 GCA_044359525.1 Rhodocyclaceae bacterium
GTTGGTGGTCAACCATTAGATCGAAAGCCGATTGAAACGCCGGCCACGTTGAGTCAACGACCTCAAAACTGTCCGCCCAGCCGAGAATCGCCTCACGAGTGGATTCAGCCGAGCGTTTGGCTTTGCCCGTAAGCACTCTGGAGAGTTCGCCGAGTATTTGAGCCGGCAACAAAACCTGATCGGCCGGCAGTTGCTCGATGAGTTGATAGGCCGCCGCGCAACGCGCTTCGTCGCCAAGCCCTTCAGCATAGGCCAGAATGTTTGTGTCGAGGGCGATTCTCATGCCTGGTTTTCGTAAAGCTCACTGCGCGTCCAGTTTCTTTCGCCTTGATTGGCTTGTTGGCTCAGTCGTTGCAGCAGCAAACGCTTTGCAGATTGACGTTGATCAACTTCCGGTCTCGCGGGTGCGATCGTTGCAACGGCCTTGCCGCGTGAAAGTACCGTAATGATTTCTCCCGTGGCGACGTCACGCAGCATGCTGGAGAAGTGGCGATTGGCATCGGCTGCGGATATTGTTTTCATCAGGCAATCTTGTTTGTAGTGTTGAACACTACATTTTCCACGGCTAGCTTTTTTCGTCAAGCAATGGTTTCGTTGCGAACTGGTCCCAAACCATCAGCACCGCACCAATCGTGATTGCCGAGTCTGCCACGTTGAAGGCCGGCCAGTAGTAGCCGGCGGCGTGCCATTGCACAAAATCGACAACCGCGCCGAAACGGATGCGATCGATGACGTTGCCGAGCGCACCGCCGACGATCAGGGTGAGCGCCAGCGAGAGGCGAAATTCGCCGGTGTGCTGGCGCAGCATGCTGACGATCCATACCGACACGCCGAGCGCCAGCACGGTGAAGAACCAGCGTTGCCAGCCACCGGCGTCGGAGAGGAAGCTGAACGCCGCGCCGGCGTTGAAGGTGAGCACCCAGTTGAAAAACGGCGCGACGTAGATCGAGTCGCCCGGCCGCAAGGTGGCCAGCACGATCCATTTGCTGATCTGGTCGGCAATGATGATGATGCCCGCCAGCCAGAGCCAGCGGTCGATCTTACGCGAAGGCACGGGTTTCGCCCTCGCCAAACAGGTTGTTGATGCAGCGGCCGCAGAGTTCCGGATGGTCGGCGTGGGCGCCGACATCCTCGCGCACATGCCAGCAGCGCTCGCACTTGCCGTGCGGCAATGCCGAAACGACGAGTTTTTCATCAGATGCGCGCAGCAGCGTGGCCTTTGAGCAGATGAGGACGAAGCGCAGGTCGTCGCCGAGCGAGGCGAGGGCTTCGTACTTGTCGCCGTCGGCATGAATCTGCACTTCGGCTTGTAGTGATGAGCCGATCTTGCCTGCGACACGCAGTTCTTCGAGTGCCTTGGTGACTTCTGCACGATAGCCGCGAATTCTGCTCCATTTGTCGAGCAGCACGCCTTCGTTTGCCGGCGCCGGGAGTGGCTGCCAGGTTTGTAGCATGATCGATTGCTCGGCATCACCGGTCTGGATCTGCCAGATTTCCTCGGCGGTGAAGGACAGAATCGGCGCCATCAGTTTGGTGAAGGATTGTAGGATGTGCCACAAGGCGCTCTGTGCCGAGCGGCGTGCCACTGAGTTGGCGGCGGTGGTGTAGAGGCGGTCCTTGAGGATATCGAGGTAAAAGCCGCCGAGGTCCTCGGAGCAGAAATTCTGCAGTGACTGGACGACACGGTGGAACTCGTATTTGCCGTAATCGGCTTCGCACTGCGCCTGCATCTGGCGCGTCATGGCCAGCGCGTAGCGGTCGATCTCGACCCATTGTTCGGGTGGCAACAGGTCTTTCGCTGTATCGAAATCCGAGGTGTTGGCGAGCAGGAAGCGTAGCGTGTTGCGGATGCGGCGGTAGGATTCGACAACGCGTTTGAGGATTTCGTCGGAGATCGAGAGTTCGCCCGAGTAGTCGGTAGCGGCCGTCCATAGACGCAGTATGTCGGCGCCCAGCGTGTCGGAAACCTTCTGCGGCGCGACGACGTTACCCTTCGATTTCGACATCTTCAGGCCCTTGCCATCGACCACGAAACCGTGCGTCAGCAGCGCCTTGTAGGGCGCCTGGCCGTCGATGGCGCAACCGGTCAGCAGCGAACTCTGGAACCAGCCACGGTGCTGGTCGGAGCCCTCGAGATAAAGGTCGGCCGGGTAGTTGAGCTGAGCCTGATGTGAGCCGCGCAGCACGCTCCAGTGCGTGGCGCCGGAGTCGAACCAGACATCGAGCGTGTCGCTCATCTTGCGGTATTGGGCCGTCTCATCACCAAGCAACTCTTTGGCGTCGAGCGAGAACCACGCTTCAATGCCGGATTGCTCGACGCGCAAGGCAACGGCTTCGATCAGCTCGGCGGTGCGCGGATGCAGTGCGCCGGTTTCCTTGTGCAGGAAGAAAGGAATCGGCACGCCCCAGTTGCGCTGGCGCGAAACGCACCAGTCCGGGCGGTTCTTGATCATCGCCTCAAGCCGGGCGCGTCCCCAGGCCGGGAAAAATTGTGTTTCATCGACGGCGCGTTCTGCGGTCCAGCGCAGTGAGGCCTCCTTTTCGCTGGGCTGGTGATCCATGCCGATAAACCACTGTGTCGTCGCACGGAAGATGATCGGCGTCTTGTGCCGCCAGCAGTGCGGGTAGCTGTGCGTGATGCGCTCGGATTTAAGCAGGCGGCCTTTCGCTTCGAGTTCCTGGAGGACGAGCGGATTGGCTTCCCATACCGTCTTGCCGGCCAGTTCGCTTACCGAGAGGGCGGGGGTGTTGCCAAGGAACTTGCCGTCGTCGCCGACCGGGTTATTCACCGGCAGACCGTAATGCTTGCCCACCAGATAGTCGTCGGTGCCGTGTGCCGGCGCCGTATGCACCAGGCCGGTACCGGCTTCGACGGTGACGTGCGTGCCGCAGATGATGGCCACGTCGCGCGCCTGGAAGGGGTGCTTAAGCAGCACGTGTTCGAGCGCGGCGCCCTTGGCCGAGCCGATCACCGTGCCTTCCAGACCGTAGCGCTTGAGGCACGCGTCGGCCAGCTCGCGAACGAGGATCAGCGCGCCTTTCGGTGTGTCGATCAGGTCGTAATCGAATTCCGGGTGTGCACTCACTGCCTCGTTGGCTGGCAGCGTCCAAGGCGTTGTCGTCCAGATCACGGCGAAGGCCGGCGCGCGCAGGTGCGTCAGGCCAAAGGCTTTGGCGACCTTCTCGGCGTGATTGGGATGCACTTCGAAAGCGACGTCGATGGCCGGCGAGTTTTTGTCCTCATGCTCGACCTCGGCTTCGGCCAGCGCCGAACCGCAGTCGAGGCACCAGTTGACTGGTTTCAGGCCCTGGTACAGATAGCCTTTTTCAAGAATCTTGCCGAGCGCGCGGATTTCGTCGGCCTCGGTTTTGAAGTTCATCGTCAGATAAGGGTTGTCCCATTCGCCGAGTACGCCCAGGCGGATGAAATCCTTCTTTTGCCGCTCGACCTGCTCGGCGGCGAATGCGCGCGACAGTTCGCGCACCTTGTCGCCGGCGATATGCTTGCCGTGCAATTTTTCAATCTGGTGCTCGATCGGCAGGCCGTGGCAGTCCCAGCCCGGCACGTAGGGCGCATCAAAACCGGCCAGCGTCTTCGAACGGACGATGATGTCCTTGAGGATTTTATTGACCGCGTGGCCGATGTGAATGTCGCCGTTGGCGTAGGGCGGGCCGTCGTGCAGCACGAAACGCGGGCGGCCGGCGCAGGCTTCGCGAATCTTTTCGTAGAGTTTCTTCTCCTGCCAAAGCGCAACCCACTGCGGCTCGCGCCTGGCGAGATCGCCCCGCATCGGGAAGGGGGTGTCGGTCAGGTTCAGGGTATTTTTGTAGTCAGCCATTTTTAAAATCCACCGCAGAGGCGCAGAGGCGCAGAGGAAACGCAGAGAAAACCATAGAGCTATGAATCAAACCCCGTTTGCGATTCGCTTGATGCCTTTGTGCAGTACTTCAACATTGAAATTGATTAGTAAACCAAGTCGCTTATCCATCAGTTTTAGATAGGTCAGGACTTGAGCTGAATGAATCGGTAATAGTTGTTCGACTGTTTTGCACTCGATAATCAAACTGTCTTCGACAAGAAAATCCAGCCGGTAAGCATTCTTTACGGCGACGTTTTTGTAGAGCAGCGGAATTGTTATTTCTCGTAAGGTGTGTAAGCCGCTTGCAGCCAGTTCTATGGCTAAGCATTCTGAATAGACGTTCTCCAGCAAACCCGGACCCAGTTCGCGATGCACTTGGATCGCCGCGCCGATAACTTGTTCAGTCAGCAGATTCAGTTCTTCAATTGCCTTTCTCTGCGTCACCTCTGCGTTTCCTCTGCGCCTCTGCGTTGGAAGTAGTTCTTCCCCTCAGCAACATCCGCCGCAATCTGCGCTTTCAGCGCGTCAAAATTCGGGAATTTCATTTCGTCGCGTAGCCGGTGCAGGAAGCGGACGTTGAGGTGGGCGCCGTAGATGTCGTCCTGGAAATCGAACAAATGCACTTCGAGTAGCGGGCGCACGACCTGGTTGGCGCTCGGGCGGAAGCCGAGGTTGGCGACGCCCTGGCGCGGCCCGCCGAGCAGGCCGTTGACCTCGACGGCAAAGACGCCCAGCAGTGGCGGGCGCTCGTGTTTCATGCGGATGTTGGCGGTGGCGAAACCGAGCTGGCGGCCAATTTGGTCGCCATGCACGACACGGCCGTCGATTGAATAGGGGCGGCCAAGGAGCCGGGCGGCGTGTTCCAGGTGGCCGCTGTGCAGGGCATCGCGGACAGCGGAGCTTGAGGCGCGCTCGCCTTCCAGTGTCACGCTGTCCATCGCTTCAACGCGAAAACCGAGACTGGCGCCGGCTGATTTCAAAAGCGTAAAGTCGCCCGTGCGTCTGGCACCAAAACGAAAGTCGTCGCCGATGATCAGATGGCGGACGCGCAGCGCGTCGACCAGTACTTTTTCTATGAACTCGTCGGCAGAGAGTGCAGCGAATCGCGCGTTGAAGTGGCACACGTAGGCCAGCGCAACGCCGTCGTCGGCAATCAGTTCTAGCTTTTCGCGCAGGGTCGACAGGCGGGCGGGCGCCGATTCCGGGGCAAAGAATTCGCGCGGATGCGGTTCAAAGGTGAGCACGGTTGGCGGCAGCCCCTCGGCCGCAGCCGTCGCCGTCAGGCGAGCGAGCAGGGCGCGGTGGCCCAAGTGCACGCCATCGAAATTACCGATGGTGAGCACGGTGGCGCTGGGGGCGCGCTGCGCATAGCCGCGATAAACGAGCATTCAGGTGGCCGTGGTTTTTAAAGAGGCTGAATTATAATGGTTTTGCCAGCCCGATGGCGCCCGTTAAGACTGTGAAATTACAGGAAAAATCTTCGATAGCCAGCGCTTGCAAACGCTGGTTTCCATACGCTACCGTTTGGTAATGGTAAGATTCTTCCGAGAATTCAAAGAGGAGGCTATGAATGCATATTGAAAATTCAGTTTTTGTCGTAACCGGTGGCGCCTCCGGGCTGGGGGCCGGTACGGCGCACATGATTGTCGATGCGGGCGGCAAGGTGGTGCTGGCCGACGTGAACAAGACAGCCGGTGAGGCGCTGGCTGCCGAACTGGGCGCCAATGCGTGTTTTGTTGAAACCGACGTGGCCAACGAGGCGAGCGCGCGTAACGCCATCCAGACGGCGCGCAGCGTTTTTGGCGGCCTGCACGGTCTGGTCAATTGCGCCGGCATTGCACCGGCCGAAAAAGTGCTTGGCCGTGACGGTATTCACAAACTGGCGTCTTTTTCGCGGGTGATTACTATCAACCTTATCGGCTCGTTCAACATGATCCGGCTGGCGGCCGAGGTGATGAGCCAGTCCGAGCCGAATGCGGCGGGTGAGCGCGGCGTGATTGTCAGTACCGCGTCGGTCGCCGCCTACGACGGCCAGATCGGGCAGGTGGCGTATGCCGCGTCGAAGGGCGGTGTGGTGGCAATGACGCTGCCGCTGGCGCGCGAACTGGCCAGATCGGGCATCCGGGTGATGACCATTGCGCCGGGCATCTTTGAGACACCGATGCTGATGGGCATGCCGCCTGAAGTGCAGGATGCACTGGGCAAAATGGTGCCCTTCCCCTCGCGTATGGGCAAACCCGCCGAGTACGCCGCGCTGGTCCGCCATATCTGCGAAAATTCGATGCTCAATGGCGAGGTGATTCGCTTGGACGGCGCGATCCGTATGGCGCCAAAGTAATTTATACTGGCCGTCCTCGAAAGGCGCAGGCTGTTGTCTGCGCTTTTTTCTTTCCGGCTTCGCCAAATGAACGCGACGAGCAAAATCGACTGTTATCACTGCGGCCTGCCGGTCCCGCCGGCGGTTGATCTGTCGGTGGCGATTGATCAACAGCCGCGCGCCATGTGCTGCATCGGTTGTCAGGCGGTGGCGCAGGCTATTGTCGATAACGGGCTGGCGGACTACTACCGCAATCGCGATGCGCTGCCGGATTCGCCGCGTGAAGCGATGCCGGCGATACTCGATGGTCTCAAGCTTTACGATCACGCCGATTTTCAGAAAAGCTTCGTACGCACGCTGGGTGACGGTGAGCGCGAAGCTTCACTGATCATTGAAGGGATCACCTGCGCCGCATGCATCTGGCTCAACGAGCAGCATCTGTTCAAGCTGCCCGGCGTCATTGGCGTCGATCTGAATTACGCCACACGGCGCGCCCGGGTGCGTTGGGATGAAGAGCGCATCAAACTTTCGGAAATTCTCGGCGCCATTGCCGCGATTGGCTATCGTGCCTATCCCTACGATGCGGCAAAGAGCGAGGAGCTGGCCGGCAGGGAGCGGCGTAGCGCCTTGTGGCGGGTGTTCGTTGCCGGCTTCGGCATGATGCAGGTGATGATGTACGCCATTCCGGTCTATCTGGCCGGTGAGGGTGACATGACGCCGGATGTCGAGCAACTGATGCGCTGGGCGAGCCTGGTGCTGACGCTACCGGTGGTCTTCTATTCGGCGGCGCCTTTTTTCCGTAACGCGTGGCGCGATCTCAAACTGCGGCGTGTTGGCATGGATGTGCCGGTGGCGCTGGGCGTTGGTGCGGCATTCTCGGCCAGTGTGTGGGCGACGTTGACGGCTTCGGGCGAGGTCTATTTCGACTCGGTGACGATGTTCGTCTTCTTCCTGCTCGGCGGGCGTTTCCTCGAAATGACGGCGCGCCAGCGTGCGGTGAGCGTGACCGAGGCGCTGGCCCGCCTGATGCCGGCCTTTGCAGCGCGCCTTGTGGCTTACCCGGACAATCGTGATTGTGAGCAGGTGATGGCCGCCGACCTGCTGCCCGGCGATGTTGTGCTGGTCAAACCCGGCGAGATAATTCCTGCCGACGGCCACGTTGTCGAAGGCGTCAGCTGTGCCGACGAGGCGCTGCTGACCGGCGAGAGTGCGCCGGTGGCCAAAGCGCCGGGTGTGGCGGTAACCGGTGGCGCGATCAATATCGAAAGCCCGCTGTTCATCAAGGTTGAGCAGGTTGGCAAGGCGACGCGGCTGTCGGCGATCGTTCGTTTGATGGAGCGTGCGGCGATGGAGAAGCCGTGCATTGTCGAGTTGGCCGACCGGATCGCCAGTCGCTTTATTCTCGCGCTGCTGATCGTCGCCGTGGCTGTGGCGCTGGCGTGGTGGGTGATTGATCCGTCAAAGGCGCTGTGGATCACCGTTTCCGTCCTTGTCGTCACGTGCCCCTGTGCCTTGTCGCTGGCGACGCCGGTAGCGCTCAGCGTGGCGAGCGGGGCGATGGCGCGCGCCGGTCTGCTGGTGACCCGCAGTCATGCCATTGAAACGTTGGCGCGGGCAACGCATTTTGTGTTCGATAAAACCGGTACGTTGACGACCGGCCAGATGCGTTTGCTTGACGTGTTGCCGCTCGGTGCGCTCGAACGCGAGTCTTGCGTAGCGCTTGCCGCGGCGCTGGAACAGGCATCCGAACATCCCATTGGTGTCGCCTTGCGCGCGGCAGCCAGCAACGATCTGCCGCTGTTGGATGAGCACGCCAGCCATT
>JBIKLY010000047.1:0-27504 GCA_044359525.1 Rhodocyclaceae bacterium
GGAAATTTTGCTTTTCTCTGCGTAATCTCTGTGCCTCTGCGCCTCTGCGTTGGGTTTTGATGTCAAGTGCAATTGGCTTGACAAGCGTAACCCCTGCCGACCCGCAAACCATTTCCCGCATGCTTACTCTCGACGACTTCAATTTCGATCTGCCGCCCGAGCTGATTGCCCAGCATCCAGCCGGCGAGCGCACGGCCAGCCGGTTGCTGCACGTGGACGGCAAGACGCTGCATGACCGGCAATTTACCGATCTGCCGCAACTCATTGGCCCGGGGGATCTGCTGATTTTCAACGATACGCGGGTGATCCGGGCGCGGCTCCTCGGTCAAAAAGAAAGCGGCGGCCAGATCGAGGTGATGATCGAACGCATCGTCGACGCCCGCCATGCCGTGGCGATGATCCGCGCCAGCAAATCACCAAAGCCGGGCAGCCGCATCGTTCTCGAAGGGACGATCACGCTGGCGGTGAGCGGTAGAACCGGCGAGCAGGACGAATTCTTCGCGCTCGAACTCGTTGGTGACGGCGACCTGTGGACACTGATCGAACAGCATGGCCGCTTGCCGCTGCCGCCCTACATCACGCACGGTGCCGAAACGGATGACGAAACACGCTACCAGACCGTATTCGCGCGGCACCCCGGCGCGGTCGCCGCACCTACAGCCGGCCTGCACTTTGACGACGCCATGCTGGCCCGCCTCAGCACACAAGGTGTCGAGCTGGCGTATCTGACGCTGCATGTCGGCGCCGGCACCTTCCAGCCGGTTCGTGTGCACAATCTGGCCGAGCACCGCATGCATACTGAACGTTTTGACATCCCGCAAGCGACGGTTGACGCCATCGCCCGCACCCGAGCCCGGGGCGGCCGGGTAATCGCCGTCGGCACGACCAGCCTGCGCGCCCTTGAAGCGGCTGCACAAGATGGCGAGCTGAACGAAAATTTGCGCAGCGGCGCGGCCGAAACCGAAATCTTCATCACGCCGGGCTACGCTTTTCGCGTCGTCGATCGCCTGATCACCAACTTCCACCTGCCAAAATCGACGCTGCTCATGCTCGTCTCGGCCTTCGCCGGCAGCGACGCCATCCGCGCCGCCTACGCTCATGCCATCGCCGGGCGCTACCGCTTCTTCAGCTACGGCGATGCCATGCTGTTAAGCCACGCGCATCAAGCAAAACAGGAACTGCGCCAGGAATAATTTTCTGCCCATCAATTCCCGCTCGCCTCCGGGCCTCCGATTCCGCATGGCATGCCCCTGATCGACAAAGCCTTTGAAAAACCATTTGTTTAACCAAATACAACAGAGTTAAACTTAGCGGCGGGTATCAAACAAAATGGAGCTCTTCATGCTTACCGTCCGCACCCTCGCCAAAGGCCAGATCGTCATCCCGGCAGCAATCAGGGAACGTTTTGGCATAGCCTCCGGAACCCTTATAAACCTTGAAGTTTGTGGTGATCACATTGAACTCACGCCGGTACCCAAAGACCCCATTGCCGCTTTCTGCGGCTCCCTTGCCGGAGGAGACAACCTGGCAGAAGGCCTGCTGAAGGAACATCACGCAGAGGTTAAACGTGACTACAAGGGTTAAACCTCCAATATACGTTCTGGATGCCTGCGCATTGCTCCGGCTTGCCCAGGCCAAATCCGGCATGGAAACAGTACAAAATCATCTTTACGCTGCCCAGAAGGGCGAATGCACCGTACTCATGCACCAGATCAATCTCGGAGAAGTCATCTACCGCATCGGCAAAACGCGTGGCTGGTCGGTCGCCGAACGAAAGCGCCACGAAATCGGCCAACTCCCGATCCAGATTGTGCCCTTTGACGACGCGCTGTTCTGGCAAGCCATCCAGCTGAAAGCCGCCCACCCCATTGCCTACGCAGACGCTTTTGCCGCCGCTTTGAGCATCGAACGCAAGGCCATCCTGCTTAGCTCCGACACCGAATTCGACAGCCTGGGCGCAATACTGACGCGCCAGATTATTTAAGTCACCTTCGCCCCCGATAAAAACGCACTGAGCAAACCACTTCAATGAACTTTGAACTCCTCGCTACCGACGGCGCCGCCCGCCGTGGCCGCGTCACCCTCGCGCACGGCGTCGTCGAAACGCCGGTTTTCATGCCGGTCGGCACCTACGGCACGGTCAAAGCGATGACGCCACGCGACCTGACCGAAATCGGCGCGCAGATCTGCCTCGGCAACACCTTCCACCTGTGGCTTCGCCCGGGGCTGGAAGTCATCGCCGCGCACGGCGGCCTGCACAAGTTCATGGGCTGGAACGGCCCGATCCTTACCGATTCGGGCGGCTTTCAGGTTTTCTCGCTCGGCGCACTGCGCAAGATCAGCGAGGAAGGCGTCAAGTTCTCGTCGCCAATCAACGGCGACAAGCTCTTCCTGACGCCCGAGGAGTCGATGCGCATCCAGCATGTGCTCAATTCCGACATCGTCATGATTTTCGACGAATGCACGCCCTTCCCCGCCACGCACCAGGAAGCCGCCGAATCAATGCGCCTCTCACTGCGCTGGGCACAGCGCTCGCGCGACGAACACGACAAACTCGGCAACAGCAACGCCCTCTTTGGCATCGTGCAGGGCGGCATGTACGAAGACCTGCGCGACGAGTCGCTGGCCGGACTCACCGGCATCGACTTCGACGGCTTCGCCATCGGCGGCCTGTCAGTCGGCGAACCGAAGGACGACATGGCACGCATCCTCGCGCACACCGCGCCGCGCCTGCCGCAGGATAAGCCGCGCTACCTGATGGGCGTCGGCACGCCGGAAGACCTCGTCAACGCCGTACAGAACGGCATCGACATGTTCGACTGCGTGATGCCAACACGCAACGCACGCAACGGCCACCTGTTCACCCGCTACGGCGACATCAAGATCAAGAACGCGCAACACAAGAACGATCCGCGCCCGCTCGACGAAGGCTGCGAATGCTATACCTGCCAAAACTTCTCGCGCGCCTACCTGCACCACCTGCACCGCATCGGCGAGATTCTCGGCGCGCAGCTCAATACTATGCACAACCTGCATTATTACCAGGTACTGATGCGCGAACTACGTGAGGCGATTGCTGCCGGCACGCTTGAAAAGATGGTTGCCGCCTTCCATGCCGGGCGCCGCGAACAGGCCAGAGGGTAGTGATACAATGCTGCGCCTAGCCCATACTTATTACCCCAGGAGACTAATGTGCTGATCAGCACCGCCCACGCCCAAGCCGCCGCCTCGTCATCAGCCGGTGGTGGTTACGAACAGATTCTGATGATGGTTGCGATGTTCGCTGTCCTCTATTTCGTCATGGTTCGTCCGCAAATGAAGCGCGCCAAGGAACACAAGTCGCTCGTCGAGGCCCTGTCCAAGGGTGATGAAGTCGTGACCCAGGGCGGCATGGCTGGCCGCATCACCAAGGTGGGCGACAGTTTTGTTTCCATCGAAATCGCAGACAAGGTCGAGGTCCAGGTGCAAAAGCCGGCGATTCAGCTGGTTCTGCCCAAAGGTTCGCTGAAGTCGCTCTAATCCCCAGTGCCGGACGCGGTGCCACTGATGGCACCCGCCTGCGCCACCTCTGATCGCATACGCTCATGAATCGCTACCCGCTCTGGAAATACGTCATTGTCGCTTTCGCGCTGCTGACCGGCTTCATCTACACCTTGCCCAACCTGTTTGGCGAATCACCCGCCGTTCAGGTCTCCAGCGCCAAGGCGACGCTCAAGACCGACATGAAAACACTGGAGCGGGTGGAAAGCACGCTCAAGGCAGCGAACATCGAGACCAGCGGGCTTTCTCTCGATTCGCATGGCGTCAAGGTGCGCCTGAAGAACGAAGACGTCCAGCTCAAGGCCAAGGACCTGCTCGAAAAGCAGTTCATCCCGGACCCCAGCGATCCACAGTATGTCGTTGCACTGAATCTGCTTTCCAGTTCACCGCAGTGGCTGACCAACCTGCATGCGCTGCCGATGTACCTCGGTCTTGATTTGCGCGGCGGTGTGCACTTTCTGCTGCAGGTTGATATGAAGGGCGCGCTGACCAAGCGCCTCGACTCGATTGGTGCCGATCTGCGCAGCCTGTTGCGCGACAAGAATGTTCGCCACGCCGGTATCGGTCGCGAGGGCGAGCGTGTCGTTATCCGTTTCCGCGACATCGAAACACGCAGTAAAGCGCGCAACGTGCTGGAAGACAATCAGCCCGACCTGCTGCTGATCGATCAGGGCGAAGGCGACGACCTCAAGCTGATGGCCACGCTGAAGCCGGAAGCGATGAAGCGCATTCAGGAATTCGCGATCAAGCAGAACATGACGACGCTGCATAACCGGATCAACGAACTCGGCGTCGCCGAACCGGTGATTGCTCAGCAAGGCACCGATCGCATCGTCGTCCAGTTGCCGGGCGTGCAGGATACGGCCAATGCAAAGAAAATTCTTGGCCGTACCGCCACCCTCGAAATCCGTATGGTCGAAGACTCGCCGGGCGCACTCGAAGCCGCACAGGGTGGCCAGGTGCCGTTCGGCACCGAGCTCTATGTCGAGCGCGGCAGCTCGCCGTTGCTCGTCAAAAAGCAAGTGGTATTGACCGGCGACCGCCTGACCGATGCCCAACCGGGCTTTGATACGCAGACGCAGGAGGCGGCGGTGCACCTGACGCTCGATTCAGCCGGTGCGCGTATCTTCAAGGAAATCACCCGCGAAAACGTCGGCAAGCGGATGGCCATCCTGCTCATCGAAAAAGGCAAGGGCGAAGTCGTCACGGCACCGGTGATCCGCGCTGAGATCGGCGGTGGTCGCGTACAGATTTCAGGCCGCATGACGACGACCGAAGCCAATGAAACCGCGCTGCTGCTGCGCGCCGGCTCGCTCGCGGCGCCGATGGATATCATCGAAGAACGGACGATCGGCCCGAGCCTCGGCGCTGACAACATCAAGAAGGGCTTCCAGTCGACGCTCTGGGGCTTCGCTGCAATTGCCGCCTTCATGATTGCCTATTACATGCTATTCGGCCTGATTTCGGTCGTCGCGCTGGCCTCCAACCTGCTCTTCCTGTTTGCCCTGCTGTCGATGCTGCAGGCGACACTGACGCTGCCCGGCATCGCCGCCATCGCGCTGACACTGGGTATGGCGATCGACGCCAACGTGCTGATCAACGAGCGCATCCGCGAGGAGTTGCGCAACGGAATGACGCCGCAGGCAGCGATTCACGCCGGTTACGAGCGCGCCTTCGGCACCATTCTCGACTCCAACGTGACGACGCTGATTGCCGGTATCGCACTGTTGATCTTTGGTTCAGGCCCGATACGCGGCTTCGCCGTGGTGCATTGCCTGGGCATCCTGACCTCGCTGTTCTCGTCGGTGGTCGTCTCGCGCGCCGTGGTGAACCTGGTCTATGGCGGCCGGCGCAAGCTTGAGTCGCTGTCCATCGGGCACGTCTGGAAACCTGGCAACGCAACCGCGACCGGTTCGGCCAAGGCTTCAGCGAAATAAAGAAAATCAAGGACAGACATCATGGAATTTTTTCGCATCAGCAAAGACATCCCGTTCATGCGCCATGCGCTGGTCTTCAACGTTATCTCGTTAATTACCTTCGTGCTCGCCGTGTTCTTTCTTTTTTCTCGCGGCCTGCACCTGTCGGTTGAATTCACCGGCGGCACGCTGATCGAAGTGAGCTACTCGCAAGCCGCCGATCTTGAAAAGATCCGTGGCGCTTTAGGCAAGGCGGGCTACACCGACACCTCGGTGCAGAATTTCGGCTCCAGCCGGGACGTATTGATCCGCATGCCACTCAAGGAACAGCAGAGCTCGGCCAACGCCGGTGAAAAAGTCATGCAGGCGCTGCTCACTGAAGCACCGGGCGCTAATTTGCGCCGTGTCGAGTTCATCGGTCCGCAGGTCGGCAAGGAACTCGCTGAGAATGGCGCACTGGCGCTGCTGCTGGTGATCATCGGCATCGTCATTTATCTCGCCTTCCGCTTTGAATGGCGCTTTTCGGTATCGGCCATCATCGCCAACCTGCACGACGTGGTGATCATCCTCGGCTTCTTCGCCTTCTTTCAATGGGAGTTTTCGCTCTCCGTGCTGGCGGCCGTACTCGCTGTACTTGGTTACTCAGTGAATGAATCCGTCGTCGTTTTCGACCGGGTGCGCGAAACCTTTAAAAAGGCACGCGGCCTGACTACCGCTCAGGTGCTCGACCACGCCATCACCAGCACCATCTCGCGCACCATCATCACGCACGGATCGACCCAGCTGATGGTCCTCTCGATGCTCGTTTTTGGCGGCGAAACGCTGTATTACTTTGCTCTGGCGCTGACCATCGGCATCTGCTTCGGCATCTACTCATCGGTACTGGTCGCCAGCCCGCTGGTGATGTGGCTGGGCGTCTCGCGCGAACAGTTCATTACGGTGAAGAAGCAGGTCGAGGGCGCCAACGAAGACGGTGCGGTCGTCTGACACCGGAACAGCGGCCATAAAAATGCCACGGGCGCCGATCAGGCGCCCGTGGCATTTCTGCAGTCCGAATTACATGCTGCGAGGAAGATCAGGCGGCAAAAACGTGTTTCGTACGCAAGGTCTTCTTTTCGTCGAGCAGGCTTAGAAGCCGGTCAATATTCGGATGTTTTCCCGGATTGGCTCGCGCGTCCTCCGTATGCTCGGCAAAAATCTCCAGTCCTTTTTTCGCTGCATCCGGCGTGATTGCACCGTACGTCTGCGCGAGATGGTTATACACGGCCAATGAGCCCTGACTGCCGGGCTTGTTCTCGATGGCGACCAGAACATTTCCTTCGGCATCGAGCAGATTGATCGCCGCGAGATGGGAAATGCCCGGCAGTTTTTTCAGATTTCCGGAAAATTGTGACATGCGGACCTCTCTATTTCATGCCTTTCGGCTGTTATTGATTCCCAACGCCGCCCCGACGATGATAAAGCAGAGAATGATGCCGGACACGACGGGCCAGGTGTTGTACTCCGGGCCGAAGAGCGACAAGAACATGGCAGTGCTCACAGCGCCGACAATCATCCCGAGGATGCCGCCGGTATAGGCGCCGCGCTTGAGTTCACCGCGCTGTCCGTCTTCACCGCAGCAATACGGACAATGCAGCGAACCCGCCGGCACTTCACGCTCACAGTTCTCGCAGGTGATCGTTTTCACGGCAGTATTTTCAGGGTTATCAGCAGTCATTCAAATCCGCCTCGCGAGTTCGGCCGCTTTGCCGGTGTAGCTCCAGGGCGTCAGCTCCAGCAGCTCAGCCTTGGCCGGTGCCGGAATCTCCAGCGATTGAACAAAAGCCTGCATGCCTTCGCGTGAAATCCGGTTGCCACGGGTGAGCTCTTTCAACTTCTCGTACGGATTGGCGATGCCGTAACGGCGCATTACGGTCTGGATCGGTTCGGCCAGCAACTCCCAGTTGGCATCGAGGTCGTCATGCAGGCGCTCCGGCACCGCTTCGAGCTTGCCGAGGCCACGCAACAGCGAGTCGTAACCGAGCAGCGTGTAGCCGAGGGCAACGCCCATGTTGCGCAGCACGGTCGAATCAGTCAGATCGCGCTGCCAGCGGGAAACCGGCAGCTTTTCGGCGAGGTGGCGCAATACGGCATTGGCCAGACCAAGATTGCCTTCGGAATTCTCGAAGTCGATCGGATTGACCTTGTGCGGCATGGTCGAGGAGCCGATCTCGCCGGCCTTCAGTTTCTGCTTGAAGAAACCGAGCGAAATGTACCCCCAGACGTCGCGATCGAGATCGACCAGAATCAGGTTGGCGCGCGCAAAAGCGTCAAACAGCTCGGCCATCGCATCATGCGGCTCGATCTGGATGGTGTAAGGGTTGAACTCCAGGCCCAGCGACTCGACGAAACGTTTGGCAAACTGCTCCCAATCATAGGCCGGGTAGGCTGCCAGATGCGCGTTGTAGTTGCCGACCGCGCCGTTGATCTTGCCCAGCAGATCGACTGCGACGATGCGCGTCCGGGCGCGCTGCAGGCGATAGACGACGTTGGCCATTTCCTTACCGAGCGTCGTCGGCGTCGCCGGCTGGCCATGCGTGCGCGACATCATCGGCAGTTCGGCGTGTTCATGCGCAAGCTCCCTGAGTCGGGCCAGCACCTTGTCGAGCATCGGCAACATCGTTTCGTCGCGTGCTGATTTCAACATCAGGGCATGCGAAAGATTGTTGATATCTTCCGAAGTACAGGCAAAGTGGATAAACTCCGAAACGCGCATGACCTCCGCATTATTTGCCAGCTGTTTCTTGATCCAGTATTCCAGTGCCTTGACGTCATGATTGGTCACCGCCTCGATGTCCTTCACTTCGGCGGCCTGTTGCGGGCCGAAACCGGCAACAAGGGCGTCGAGTTCGGCGACAGTCGCCGGCGAAAAAGCAGGGATTTCGGCAAAATGCGCCTCGGCAGCCAGCGCCTTGAGCCATTCGATTTCGACCTGCAGGCGACGGCGGATCAACCCGTACTCGGAAAACTGCGGGCGCAATGCATCGACTTTGCTGGCATAGCGGCCATCGAGCGGGGACAACGCGGTAAGGGAACTGAAAGACATGAAGGTTATCCTAGGACGGCGAGCTCCGTATTTTACCCGCCCGTGAATTCCTCCCGCAAATTGATCGATGGCTGAGTGTTATAATTTGCCCGAAAAACCAACAAACAGGACGCAGATGAAGCTTATTGGATCACTGACCAGCCCCTATGCCCGTAAAGCGCGCGTTGTTCTGGCAGAAAAGAAAATCGAATACGATTTCGAGCTTGACTCCCCGTGGACGCCGGATAACAAAGTAGCGCAGATTAACCCCTTGGGGAAAATCCCGGTTCTTGTGCTGGACGACGACACTGTCCTGTTCGATTCGCGCGTCATTGTCGAGTATCTCGACAATGTCACGCCAAACAACAAACTGATGCCCGCGCCGAACCGCGAACGCACCGAAGTCAAGCGCTGGGAAGCGTTGGGAGATGGCGTCTGCGATGCAGCCGCCCTGATTTTTCTGGAGCGCAAGCGCCCGGCCAAGCAACAAAGTGCCGACTGGATCGCCCGCCAGGAAGACAAGATCGTGCGCAGCCTTGAATTCATGTCGGAACAACTCGGTGAAAACACCTGGTGCATCGGCACGCATTTTTCTCTGGCCGACATCACAACGGGCTGCGCGCTGGGCTACCTGGCCTTCCGCTTCCCCGAAATAAACTGGCGCGAAAAACACCCCAATCTGGCCCGTATCCATGACAAAATGATGCTGCGCTCGACGTTTGCAGAGACTGTTCCGCAAGACTGACCATCGCCCGCAGATAGAGCAACACAGAAACCGCAGAGAGCGATCCCTGCGGTTTTTTTTCGCGGCATGGCCAGCATGGAAGCCGCGAAGTATACTTCGTGAAAACCGCCCCTTCCGGAAACACGCCAATGTTGATCAATTGCGCCGCCTACGCCAACGGCAAAAAACTATCCGACATCCCGATTGCTGACATCAGCGACTATGTCGAGCGCGACGACGCTTTTGTCTGGGTTGCATTGCTTGATCCGGAGCCAGCCGAACTCGACGAAATGAAGCTCGAATTCAGCTTGCATGAACTTGCCGTCGAGGATGCACGCAACGGCCACCAACGACCGAAGATCGAGGAATACGGAGACTCGCTGTTCTGCGTACTGCATCTACTGGAAATCAACGACAACGAGCTTTCGGCGGGTGAAGTCGACATCTTCGTTGGTGAAAACTACGTGCTTTCTGTACGGAATCATAGCCAGCAGAGCTTTCTCGGCGTACGCAAACGCTGTGAAAAAGAGCCTCACTTGCTTTCACACGGTGCCGGCTTTGTCTTTTATGCCTTGATGGATGCGGTAGTGGACCGCTACTTTCCGATTGTCGAAACGCTTGAGACCGAGCTCGAAACCATTGAGGAACAGATTTTCGACAAAGGGACGGCGCGGGCCAACATCGAGCGACTGTATGCCCTGAAGCGCAAGGTAATGGTCGTCAAGCATGCGGTTGCTCCACTGATGGAAGCGACCGGCAAGCTGTTCGGTGGCCGGGCACCGAAGCCCTGCGTCAACTCACAGGAATACTTTCGTGACGTATACGACCATCTGACCCGAATCAACGCATCAATCGACACGATTCGCGACACGATAGGCACCGCGATTCAGGTCAATCTCTCGATGGTTGCCATCGAAGAAAGCGAAGTTAACAAGAAACTCGCCGCCTGGGCTGGCATCTTCGCCGTCGCCACGGCCTTTGCCGGCATCTGGGGCATGAACTTCAAGGCCATGCCCGAATTGCAATGGACATATGGTTACCCAATGGCGATCAGTATCATTTCATTGACCTGTATTACGCTGTATCGTCGCTTCAAACGGCTTGGCTGGCTGTAAAACCAGCGTTCCCGCCAGGCTCGTCGGCAAGTTGCATCAACTGCTCGAACTCATGCAGCGGCAGGGGGCGACTGAACAGATAGCCCTGATAGGCATGGCAGCCCTGATACGCGAGGTAATCCCGCTGCCCCGCCGTTTCCACGCCTTCAGCGATGACCACCAGGCCCAGGCTCTCCGCCAAGGCGATGATCATCTTGGCAATTGCGGCGTCGTCGGGATCAATCAGAATATCCTTGATGAAGCTCTGGTCGATTTTCAGCTGATCCAGCGGCAGCCGCTTCAGATAGGAAAGCGACGAATAACCCGTACCAAAATCGTCGAGCGAGAAGCCGACCCCCCTGGCCTTCAAGGCCATCATTTTGGCGATGATATCTTCCACGTCATTGACCAGCAGGCTCTCGGTCAACTCCAGCTTGAGGCGCTTCGGATTGGCCTTCGTCCGGCCGAGAATCGCCAGCACCTTGTCGACAAACTCCGGTTCACGAAACTCCTGGGCGCTGACATTCACCGCAATCGTCAGGTGGGCCATCTCCGCCCGGCTTGCCCATGACGCCAGTTGGGCACAGGCCGTTTCCAGCACCCAGCTGCCCAACGCCAGGATCAGGCCCGTTTCTTCCGCCAGGGGAATGAACTCGGCAGGAGATACCATGCCGCGCTGGGGATGTTGCCAGCGCAGCAGCACTTCAGCCCCGGTAACGCGGTGCCCATCGAGCACCTGCGCCTGATAATGGAGCAGGAACTGTTGCTCATTGATAGCCTTGCGCAGATCCGCTTCCAGCGCAGCGCGCGCCATCACGACGGTCTCCATTTCCGGGTTGAAGAAATGCAGCGCGTTGCGCCCCATGCCCTTTGACTTGTACATGGCCAGATCGGCCTGCTTCATCAAATCCTCAACGCTTGCTGATTCACCACCAAACAAGGTGGCACCGATACTCGGTGTGCCGTGGTACATCGCCTCATCGAGCTGGTATGTCTGATTGAGCGAGGCGAGAATTTTTTCACCCACGGTTTCCGTCCGAATGGCCGCGTCACCCTCGTTGCTGCTCAGGTCTACCAACATGACAACGAACTCATCGCCGCCGAAGCGCGCCACGGTGTCTCCCGCGCGAACACAGCTGACCAGACGTTGCGCAACCTGTTTCAGCAACAAATCACCCATGTCATGACCAAGGGTGTCATTCAGCGTCTTGAAATTATCGAGGTCAATAAACAGCAGCGCGCTGTGATTCCCGCTACGCATACTGGCGGACAGGGTCTGTTTCAATCGATCGAGCAGCAGCGTGCGATTGGGCAAGCCCGTCAACTGGTCAAAAAAGGCCAGCTCCTCGATTTTCTCCTCGGCCTGCTTGCGCTCCGTAATGTTGCGGCCCGTTCCATGGTAACCGGTGAAATTTCCTGCCGCATCGAACAAGGGATCGCCACTGATGGTATACCAGCGCACCTCACCGTATTCACCCGTAATGTCGTACTCGAGATCCCTGAATGGCAAATGGGCCTCAAGCAGTGCACGATGGGCTGCCCATTGCTCGGGCGACAGATTGATATCGAGCTCCCAGCGCGTTTTGCCAAGCGACTTGGTAAGTGGCGTGAAGCCGCTGGAAAAGGCCCCGGAGAATTCCTTGAACCGGAACTGCTCATCCTGCTGCCAGAACCAGTCGGACGAAATCGTCGACAGGGAATGAAAGCGCTGCTCGTTCGCCCGGAGCGCCTCTTCCGCCTGCTTGCGATCGGTGATGTCCTGAGTAATGCCATCGCCACTTGACGGGTCGCCATTCACTGCGCGTTTCAGTTCCAGCTTTTGACGGACCCAGCGGGTCGCTTCGCCCACCATGATGCGGTGCTCATGATCAAAGTCATTACCCTTGAGCGCCTCCCGCCAGATGCTTTCCACCGCACACCGGTCTTGCGGGTGGACGCGCATCAAATAGACTTCATGACTTTCACTGCTACCATCCGGCAGACCCAGGATGCGGCAGGCTTCGCTGGACAATCGCATGCTGTCGCTGGCAATCTCGTAGACCCAGCTACCGACTTTGGCAACCGCCTGTGCCCGCTGCAATTCGGACTTGCTCGCAGCCAGATCGCGACCGACGTTACGCAGTTCCTCAAGACGATTTTTGTAGGCGTGGACGAGGAAGACAATCAGGCCAGCCGACAGGATCGAGATGGTGATCTGCACCACCCCATGCAGTACGGGAACACTGGATACGGGCCTGGGCAGAAGGCCCCACGACTCGGCAAGAACCAGACCTGCGGTGGCCAGCACGGTCAGTGCCGCCACGATCAACGCCTTGCGCGGACTGACCAGCCAGCCGATCATCAGAATGATGATCGGATAGGCAACAACAATCGGCGCACGCACGCCATTGGTGAAGACAGCAATGACCGTAATGGCCGCCCAAACCCCATAGGACAGCACCTTGACCGTCGTCTGAATCTTGCCGCGCTCGAGAAAATACCAGCCAACTGCGGCCAGCAAAAACATCAGCCCCGGCCCAAAGGCGCGCAGAGGCTGATCCGGGGCAACAATACGCAGGGCCATCAAACCGGCTGCAGCACCCGCCAGCATGGTGACAATGGTGAACCTGAGAAAAAGCCGCGAAGGCTCCCAGGCAGCCGGTGGGTCGATCTCGGCGGCGGGTTGCTGCAGCGGCTTGTCCTGGTTTGTCATTTTGAGAAACTCTGGCATGGCGGCTGAAATAAACAGCTCAGAAAGCGGCAGTCAAACCTGCAAGCCCCAAGAAAACACTCTATCACTTTAGACATAGACCGAAGGCAAAAAAAGCCCGTGCCGCCAAGGTAATCGCATTTAAACATCGCCCCCCAACGCAGAGGCGCAGAGGACGCAGAGATGACGCAGAGAAGTCAGATTCTTGCCTCTATTTTGCTTTTCTCTGCGTTTCCTCTGTGCCTCTGCGCCTCTGCGGTAGGTTTTAAAGTCAAATACAATCGCCCTGCCCATGCCGTTACACCAGACTGCGCAACTCCCGCAAAAGCACCGACAGCATCGACATGTCGATCATGTCGGCCGAACGCAGGTCGGCAAACAGTTGCCGGCAACGTTCGATCTGGAATTGCCGGCTGCTCTCCCAAGTGCTGACCAGCGCATCCAGCCCGTCGACCTGTGGCGAACAGCTGAGCACATCGGCGGCGAGGTTGCGCGCCTGTGTCGACAGGTCGTCGCGCAAGGCCGTACGCGCCAGCCCCTGCCAGTGCGTATCGGCAGGCAGGGCCGAAATCTGCCGGCCAAGCCAGTGCAGATCGAAGCGCCCACCCAAGTCGAAATACACAGAAGCCACCAGCGCTTCCGGGCGCCCGGTTTCCTCGGCAACCATTACCAGATCGAGCGCCGAATAAAGCTCGTCGAGCCCGGCAACGCGCTGCGCCAGTAGGTCAGGCACACCGAGCGCCGTATATCGACTGCTCACGGCATCAAGCTCGGCAAGGTAGCTCGCCGTCACCACATCGCGCAAGCGTGTTGCAAGCAACTGAACACCCGGCGAGAAGCGCGCCAGCGTCGCACTCAAATCGACGAGCTGGTCGCGGTGGCGCAAAAACCATAGCGTACCGCGCTGCACCAGGCGACTCGAATCGAGAATCATCGACGTCTGCACGCTGTCGGCAACGACATTATCGAGCGCCTCGATCTCCTGCCACAGCGAAACCACATCAAATACCTGCCTTGCCGCGAGATAAGCGCGAACGATATCGGCAGCTGCCGCACCGGTCTCTTCCTGCAACTGGCTGACAAAGGTGCTGCCAACGCGGTTGATCATGCTATTAACTACATAGGTGGCGATGATCTCGCGCTTCAGCGGGTGGCTCTCGATCTGTTCGGCATAACGCTCACGCAAAGGCACCGGGAAATACCGCGAAAGTGCCGTGCGGATGTAGGGGTCTTCCGGCACATCGGACGCCAGCACCGCATCGAACAGCTCGATCTTGCTGTAGGCAAGCAAAACCGCCAGCTCCGGGCTAACGAGGCCAAGCCGCGCCGATTTGCGTTCGGCAATTTCTTCATCGAAGGGCAGGAACTCGATCTTCCGGTTGAGCCGTCCGGCATTGCCCAGCTTGCGCAGATAGCGTGCCTGTTCATCAAGCAGCGAGACGCCGCGAGCACGGCTGACCGACAGAATCTGCGTCTGGAAATAATTGTCGCGCAGGACCAGCGCAGCGACTTCGTCGGTCATTTCGGCGAGCAGCTTGTTGCGCTGCTTCTCGGTGAGCTCGCCTTCGGCAACAACCGCGTTGAGCAATATCTTGATATTCACTTCATGGTCGGAGCAATCGACGCCGCCCGAGTTGTCGATGGCATCGGTGCAGATGCGGCCGCCTTTCAGGGCAAACTCGATACGCCCCAACTGCGTGCAACCGAGGTTGCCGCCTTCGCAAACAACGCGGCAGTGCAGGTCGCCGCCATTGACACGGATCGCGTCGTTGGCCCGATCGCCAACCGCCGCATCGCTCTCGCCCTGCGATTTGATGTAGGTACCGATACCACCGTTGTAGAGCAGATCGACCGGCGCGACGAGGATGCAGCGAATCAGTTCAGCCGGCGTCAGCGTTTCGGCCTCGATATTCAAAGCAGCGCGCGCTTGCGCCGACAGCTTGATCGACTTGGCACTGCGCGGCCAGACACCGCCGCCTTCGGAAATCAGCGTCTTGTCGTAATCGTCCCACGATGAGCGCGGCAAAGCGAACAGGCGCGCGCGTTCGGCAAAGGACTTGCCGGCATCCGGCGCCGGATCGATGAACACATGGCGATGATCAAAGGCAGCGATCAGCCGGGTATGCGGCGAGAGCAGCATGCCGTTGCCGAAGACGTCGCCGGACATGTCGCCAATGCCGACTGCCGTAAATGCTTCGCTCTGCGTATCCAGCCCGAGTTCGCGGAAGTGGCGCTTGACCGACTCCCACGCGCCGCGCGCGGTGATGCCCATTTTCTTGTGGTCGTACCCCACCGAGCCGCCGGAAGCAAAGGCGTCGCCAAGCCAGAAGCCGTATTCGGCAGAAATTGAATTAGCATAATCGGAAAAGGAAGCCGTACCCTTGTCGGCGGCCACCACCAGATAGGGATCGTCACCGTCATGCCGCACGACATCGGGCGGCGGGGCAATTTTTCCCTGCACCAGATTGTCGGTGATATCGAGCAGGCCGCGCAGATAGTTCTTGTAGCAGGCGACACCCTCAGCCATGAACGCATCGCGGTCACCCGCCGGCGGCGGATTCTTGACCACGAAACCGCCTTTCGAGCCGACCGGTACGATCACCGCGTTCTTTACCATCTGGGCTTTCACCAGCCCGAGCACCTCGGTACGGAAGTCCTCCATGCGATCCGACCAGCGCAGCCCGCCGCGCGCCACCTTGCCGCCACGCAGGTGCACACCCTCAAAGCATGGAGAATAAACGGAGATCTCGAACATCGGCCGCGGTTCGGGCAGATTCGGGATTTTTGCCGGGTCGAACTTGAAGGAGATATAGGACTTCGGCCGGCCGTCGGCGGTACGCTGGTAATAATTGCTGCGCACCGTCGCCTGAATCATCGCCAGGAACTGGCGCAGGATGCGGTCTTCATCGAGGTTGGCCACACCATCCAGCGTGGCGCCGATTTCAACAAGCAGACGATCGCAGCGCGCACTGCGATCAGCATCTTCCGCCGGATCGAAACGCAGCTTGAACAGTTCGATCAATTGCCGCGCAAGTTGCGGGTGGCTGGCCAGCGTCTGCTCCATGTACGACTGGCTGAACGTAAACGTCGCCTGCCGCATGTATTTCGCATAAGCGCGGAGAACGCTGACTTCGCGCCAGTCGAGCCCGGCAAGCAGGGTCAGGCGGTTGAAATCGTCGTTCTCGATCGCCCCTTCCCAGGCGCTCTGGAAGGCGTCCTGAAAAAGCGGACGCAGGCGGTCGAGGTCGAGCGCTTCCGCACCGGGGCAGGTCATCCCGAAGTCGTGCACCCACACCGGGCGATCACCGCGAATTTCGATGCGTGCCGGCCGCTCCTCGATCACCCGAACGCCCATGTGTTCAAGCATTGGCAGGCTGGCCGAAAGCGGCACCGGCGCCCCGGCACGGAAAATCTTGAAGCGCAACTGCCCCGGCGACGCTTCAAGCGGCACGTAAAGACTCATACGCAGCCCCTCGCCGGCACCCAGCGATTCGATCTGCTCGATGTCATGCACCGCAACACGCGCCGGGTAGTCCTCCCGATAACCGGCCGGGAAGGCGCCGGCATAGCGGCCGCTCAGATACATGCCACGTTCTTCACCGCACTGTTCCAGCAGCGCCTGTTGCAGATCGTCCTCCCAGCGCCGTGCAACGCGGACCAGCCGCGCTTCCAGTTCGCGCACGTCGTAGGCAGGAATACTGCCGCCCGTCTTGACGATGATGAAGATGCGCGCCAGTGCCGATTCAGAAAAGCGCACCTCAAACTCGCTGGATACGCCGCCAAAAGCCTCCATCATCACCGTCTGCATGCGCTGACGCTGCTCGGTATTGTAGTTTTCGCGCGGCACGTAGATCAGGCACGAGACGAAACGCGCAAAAGTATCGCAACGCACGAACAGGCGGATACGCTGCCGCTCGCCGAGACGCAGAATCCCCATGGCATTGCGATAAAGCTCGTCGAGCGAAATCTGGAACAACTCGTCGCGCGGATACTGCTCAAGGATCGTCGCCAGTGCTTTTGCGGCATGGCTCTTCGGCAAAAAGCCGGCAAGGCTGGTGACATTTTCCAGCTTGTGGCGCAGCAAGGGGATGCGCACAGGATTGGTGTTGTAGGCGGTCGAGGTGAGCAAACCGAGCAGGCGGCGCTCGCCGGTAACGCACCCCTGTGCGTCAAAAATTTTTACGCCGACATAGTCCATGTAGCCGGGGCGATGCACCCGCGAACGGCTGTTCGACTTGGTGATGGTCAGCAAGGTCGGCTGACTGGCTTGCGCCTTGAGTTCAGGGGGCAGCGCGGCAAAGGAAGTCGAGCGGCTGTCCTGACCGGTATCGCGCAAAATGCCGAGGCCGGAGCCGGTGCGGATATGCAATTCATTCTCCGCCTGCCCGGTCAGCAGATCGTAATCCCGGCAACCGAGCAGGACAAAATTGTCTTCCGCCAGCCATTGCAGGAAAGCGGTCGCCTCGGCCGCACCCTCATCGCCAGGAAGATTGCGCCCCGCATCGGCAATGATTTCATCCAGCCGCGCGCGCATCAAAGACCAGTCGCTCACTGCCGCCTGCACGTCGCCCAGCGCCAGTTCCAGACCGCTCTGCAGGGCTGACAACTGTGCCGGCTCGGTACGCCGGTCAACTTCGACGTGAATTACCGACTCGTAGCCGCCAGCCTCGTCCATACCGGCCAACTTGACGAACTGCCCGCCCGGGTCGCGCAGTATTTTCATCACCGGATGGATAATCAGGTGCAGTGTCAGCCCCTGACGATTCACCTCCATGCCGATCGAGTCGACCAGGAAGGGCATGTCATCGCTGACAATCTCGATCACCGTATGCGTCGACTCCCAACCATGCTCTTCGAGCCGCGGGTTATAGACCCTGATCCTCGCGCCACCGGCGTGCTTGCGAAGGAAGTTCCAGTGACTGAGCACCACGCCGTAGAGGTCGGCCACCTGACGCTCGGCCATATCCTCCGGATCGACCTGACCGAAATACTGGCGGGCAAATGCTTCTACGGCGGCGGCCTGATCGGCAGGCAATTTGCCGGCAATTTGCGCGATCACGACACTGAGTTGATCGGCCCCTGCTTCATCGACACGTGGCAACATTTCGGTCTCCTTGTGCTAGGAATATCTGTATATACTATTCCCATAAGGCCGACTGTGGGGCCTGAATACAGCCTGCTCATCGGAGTGCCCATGAAAAAATTCTCCTGCATTGCATTGTTTGCTGCCAGCCTGTTTGCCCCGCTGACGGCAAATGCCGAGCCCGGCGTGACCGACAAAGCCATTCTGATCGGCCAATCAGCCGCCCTGTCGGGCCCCGCACAGGAACTCGGGCTGGAGATGCGTCTTGGTGCGCAACTCTATTTTGATCAGGTCAACACAGCAGGCGGCGTGCATGGTCGCAAAATCGAACTCGTTTCGCTGGACGATGGCTACGAGCCCGAACGCGCGGCCGCCAACACCAAAAAACTGATCGACGAAGAAAAGGTACTGGCCCTTTTTGCCTATGTTGGCACCCCGACCAGCGCAGCGGCACTACCGGTTTTTACCGAGGCCAAAGTTCCTTTCATTGGCGCTTTCACCGGCGCCGAACTCCTGCGCAGCCCGTTCAACCGCTATATCTTCAACGTTCGCGCCAGCTATTTTGACGAGACAGAAAAAATTGTCGAACACCTGACAACAACGGGAATCACGAAGATCGCTGTGTTTTACCAAAACGACGCCTATGGCAAAGCCGGCCTTGCCGGCATGGAAAAAGCCTTGAACAAGCGCAATCTCAAAATCGCTGCGACCGCCACCGTTGAGCGCAACTCGAGTGACGTTGGCGCACCCGCAAAATCGATCCATACCAGCCAGGCCGAAGCCGTGGTGATGATCAGCGCCTACAAGTCGGTTGCTGCTTTTGTCAAAGCCATGAAGATTGCGGGCAGCACGACACAATTTCATAACGTTTCATTTGTCGGCAGCAAGCCGCTGGCAGCAGAACTCGGACAGGACGGGATCGGCGTTGCGGTCGCACAGGTCGTGCCATTCCCGTGGTCAGGCATGCAGGCAGTAACCCGTGACTACCAGGAGCAGATGAAAAAAGCCGGCAAGGGCGACCTGTCATTCACCTCGCTGGAGGGCTACATCGCAGCCCGTGTGCTGGTTGAGGGCCTCAAGCGTGCCGGCAAGGACCTGACCCGGGACAAACTGATCAGCGGGCTCGAAAGCATGGCCAATACCGACATCGGCGGCTACAACATCAACTATTCACCCACCAGCCACAACGGTTCGCGCATGGTCGACCTGACGATCATCGGCAAAAGCGGAAAGTTCATGCGTTAGAGCGACAAGCGCTTGAACAGCCGCTCCGGAATATGCCGGATGATGAGCATGATCAGGCGCCAGAATCCCGGCAGATAAACCACATCCTTGCGCTGCTCGATGGCGCGCAGAATGCCGCGCGCAATATCTTCGGGCTGCGCCCACAAGGCACCCTTCTTGAACGAAGCCGTCATCGGCGTATCGACGAAACCCGGTTTGATCGTCAGTATTTGCACACCCTTCTTTGCCAGACGATTGCGCAAGCCCTGCAGGAAGAGGCTGACCATGCCTTTGGCCGCGCCATAGACGTAGTTGCTCTGCCGGCCGCGGTCGCCGGCCACCGAGCCAATCACCGCCAGCGAGCCATGCCCCTGCGCTTCGAACCGGGCACCGAGCAGCGTGGCGAGCGCGACGACCGACAGGCCGTTGTTGTCGATCTCGTTCAGCGTCAGCTCAACGGAGGCTTCGCAGGCTTTTTGATCGGGCAGCGTGCCGTGCGCAATCAAAGCAACATCGAGCCCGCCCAGCGCGCTGGTGGCGGCGTCGAGCATCGCCGTGTGCTTTGCCATATCGGTGGCATCCATGACAAAGCAGCCGACCGTAGCGGCGCCGCGCACGCTCAGGTCGGCGGCGATAGTTTCAAGGCGCGCTGCTTTACGCCCGACGAGAAACAGTGCGTCACCGCGTGCGGCCCACAAACGGGCGCTGGCTTCGGCAATCGCCGAGGTGGCACCGACAATGAGGATTTTCTGCATCAAACCTACTCCGTAACGCGGCGCCAGAAATCCGAGGAAAACTTCGGATCGACAAAGCCTGAAAATTCGTTGAAGCGCGGATAACTGCGCCGGAAAAAATCACCTGCCATGCGTGCGTCTTTGGCCGCGTAGAGCCGGCCACCCACGGCGCTGACAATGGCATCAAGACGATCAAAAAGTGCCCGCGTCGGAACGCCACGATTGGAAAAATCGAGCGCCAGCGTGATGCCAGGCATCGGGAAGGAGAGCATGCCCGGGCTGCTCACTTCGCCAAATGTCTTGAGCACAGCGAGGAAGGAACCCTGCCCGCTCGTTGCGATGCTGCGCAGGATCTCACTCAGCCCGTCGCGCGCTGCCAGCGGCAAAACGCACTGGTACTGGTAGAAGCCTTGTTGCCCGTACACGCGGTTCCAATGCAGGATGCCGTCGAGCGGGTAAAAATACGGCACGTAATGAACGATCTTTTTCGCCGGCAGGGGCCGGTGGTAATAGGCAAAATTGAAGGCGCGCAAGCTCAGGGTATTGATCGCAGACACCGGCGGCGTCAGCGGGAAGCTCAGTGGCTTGTTTGCCGGTGCGGGCACGGTTCCCGCAGCGGCATGATCGCCGGCCATGAGAATACCGCGCGGCGTCGCCGCCAGACAATCGATCCACGCCACGCTGTATTCGTGCTGCGCCTCGGCCGCCGCATTGAGTGCGAAGAATTCATCGAGCCCGATGAAGCGCCTGTTCTCGACCGCCATGCCGGGGCCATTGATCCGCTTCAGCGCGATTTCAACCCAGGTGATCATGCCGGTCAGCCCGAGGCCGCCAATCGTTGCGGCGAACCAGTCGGCGTTTTCGTTCGACGAACAGATACGGCGAGAACCATCCGAGCGTAGCAACTCGAAACGCCGGACATGACGGCCGAAGGTGCCTGCCTGGTGGTGGTTCTTGCCATGCACATCATTGGCAATCGCCCCGCCCACCGTGACGAAGCGCGTCCCCGGCGTCACCGGCAAAAACCAGCCACGCGGCACGAACACCGCAAGGATGTCAGCCAGCAATACGCCAGCTTCACAAACCAGCACGCCATTCTCGACATCAAAGGAAATCAGGTGATCGAGCCCGCGCGTGTGCAACAGCGTCGCACCACTGTTCAGGCAAACATCGCCATAACTGCGCCCGTTGCCGTAGGGCAGTAGTGAGCCTTCGACTGGCGGCAGCGGCGCGTTGCGCTCGCCCCAGCAACGCTCATCGGCGGCGGAGTGCGCAGGCAGCTTGCCCCAGGCGGTCAGCGTCATATCAACGCTGCCGCGCGAGAAAAATTGCGCCGAGGCCGACCGCGAACCACAGCGTTGCCAGCCGGCAGATCAGCGTTGCGGTAACGGCGGCGGCCTCGGGAAAGCCGTTCATGACAAGCAGGCCGATCATCACGGCCTCGCTGCTGCCCAGCCCGCCGGGCAAAAAGGAAATGCCGCCAATCAGCATGGCAAAGGCGTAGATGAAGACGGCCGTGGCCAGTGGCAACGGATGGCCCAAGGCGTCGAGCAACCACCAGAAACCAACCCCCTCAGCCAGCCACGCGACCACGCCAAGCGCCAGCCCCATGCTCATCGCCGGCAGCGAGAAACAGCGACGAAAATGCAGGATGATTTCGCACAGTTGCACAATCAGTTTCGCCCACTTTTGCGGCCGCGCCAGCGCCCAGCGATCAATGGCAACAAGCAGCGAAGTCCATTGCACCAGCAGCAGTGCGACAAGGACAAAAGCCAGTGCCAACCCGACCACGGGTCGCGCCGGTGCGTACGACCACAGGCCGATGGCGGCAAGGATGAGGATCGCCAGCAGATCGCTGGCCCGCTCGGCAAAAAATGCGGCGAGGCTGGCTGCCGGCGGCACGCCATGCGGTTTAAGCAGGACCGAACGCAAAGTTTCGCCGAGCTTGCCGGGGCTGGTGGTCAGCGCAAAGCCGGCAAAGTAGACATTCAGGTTGATGCGCCAGGCCACCGGCGCATCAAGCAACGCCAGATAGCGCCCCCAGCGCACGAAGCGCAGCAGGTAATTGCACAGCGAGAGCGCCAGCAAGCCAAGCAGCACCAGCGGCCCGACCTGCACCACCGCCGCCACCACCTCGCGCCAGCCCGCCCACAGCGACAGCCCGAGATAACCCAGCGCCGCCAGCGCCACCGACCACAGCACGGCGCGTAACGGCAGATTCGGAGGCATTTACAGCACCTCTTTCAACACAGAGAGCACGGAGACACAGAGCACACAGAGGAAAATCTTTTTTGTTTCTCTCCGTGCTCTCTGTGTCTCTGTGTCCTCCGTGTCGAAAGAGCTTTACATGATTTCAAGCGATGATTCCCCCGCCCAGGCAGACCTTGCTCTCGTAGACGACCACCGACTGCCCCGGCGTCACTGCCCATTGTGACTCGGCAAAGTTGATCCGGCACGATGCGGCATCGACGCGCTCGATTTCACACGGTGCGTCTTCCTGCCGGTAACGTGTTTTGGCGGTATAGACCCAGTGCGTGTGCGGCGCTTTTCCGGAAACCCACGACAGTTGTTCGGCACTCAGCTCATTAACGAGCAAGGCCGGATGATCGTGGCCCTGCACGACGTAGAGCACATTGTTCGCCATATCTTTCTTTGCAACAAACCACGCATCGTGATCGCCACTCTCGCTGCTCTTGCCGCCCTTCACTCCGCCAATATGCAAGCCCTTGCGCTGACCGATGGTGTGATAAGTCAGGCCATCGTGTTCGCCAAGCACGCGCTCGTCGTCGAGGCAACGGATCTCGCCTTTCTTTGGCGGCAGATAGCGCATCAAAAACTCCTTGAACGGCCGCTCGCCAATGAAGCAAATGCCGGTCGAGTCCTTTTTGACAGCGACGTGCAGATCAGCTTCCAGCGCCATTTTCCGGACATCGCGCTTGTAAATATCAGCGAGCGGAAACAGCGTTTTCGAGAGCTGCTGCTGGTTCAGGCGATGCAGAAAATAGCTCTGATCCTTGGTGCCGTCTTCGGCTTTCAACAACTGGAATGCACCATCAAATTCACGCACGCCGGCGTAGTGGCCGGTGGCGATTTTCTCGGCGCCAAGCGTCACCGCATGGTCGAGAAAGGCACGGAACTTGATCTCGGAATTGCACAGCACATCCGGATTTGGCGTACGGCCGGCCTGATATTCCTTGAGGAATTCGGCAAAGACACGCTCCTTGTATTCCTTGGCGAAATTCACCACCTCGACGTCGATGCCGATCTTGTCGGCAACGCTCATGACGTCGATCAAATCCTGGCGCGACGAGCAATATTCATCTGTGTCGTCGTCCTCCCAGTTTTTCATGAACAGGCCGATGACGTTCCAGCCCTGCGCCTTGAGCAGCAGCGCTGCGACCGACGAATCAACGCCGCCGGACAAGCCGACAACGACCGTTTTTCCTTTGTTGTTACTCATCGACATCCGGACCCTCTCCTGCCAGCCACTCCTGCAGCGGCATCACCGCCGCCGGCTGACCATTGTCAAAATACCAGCTATCCACCACATAGCGTTGCTGCTCGCCCGCCAAGCTCTGCGAATCCTCGATCTGCGCTGAATAGTGAGCAAAAACAAGAAAATTCATCCGCAGAACCGGCTCAAGAACACGATGAAAGCGCAGCCAGCCCTGCCGTTCAAACAAACGCAGCAAGCGCGTTGTCGTTGTTGCATGGTCAATGCAATCCATCCGGCCATCCACGCCGTCGTCGGCATAGTTACCGCCACGATCCACCCGAATCGGCGTCTGTTGCCCGGCCCAGCCGAGCATCCAGCCTACCGCGACACCGAGCAGCGCCCGCTCGTGTGCATCGCTCCGCGCATCCAGAAGCAGATCGCGCACCCGACCTAACTGCACGTCGGAAAAAACCACATCGTCTTCCGCCAAGCAGCCATAGTTGTAGCAGACACGGATCTTCTCGCTGGCGCCAGCCGGTACGCTGACGGCAAAGATCAGCGGCAGAACGGCCAGCCACCTCATGCGTAATGCGTCAGAAAATCAAGTGGGTAACGTTTACCCGCCAGCCAGTCGTCGATGCAACGCAGGACCAGCGGGCTGCGGTGACGCGGCGCCAGCTGGCGGATTTCATCCAGCGTCAACCAAGGTGCAGCGATAATTCCCTCATCCAGTTGCCGCGCCGCATCGTGGCCGGTAATCTCGCCACCAAAGGCAAAACGCAGGTAGGTCACATCCTTCGCCTCATTGCGCCAGTTGTAAACGCCAACCAGATACTGCGGTGAGAACGTGTGGGCGGTCTCTTCAAGCGTCTCGCGAATCACCGCATCGACCAGCGACTCACGGCATTCGAGATGACCAGCCGGCTGGTTGTAGCGGATACCGTCATCGGTTTCCTCTTCGACCAGCAAAAACCTGCCGTCGCACTCAAGTACCGCAGCAACGGTAACGTTCGGTTTCCAGACCATGGGACAAGCCTTGGCAGCAGGGCAAAGGCGCTATTTTACCGCCAACTCGGTAGCGAAATCGGCTAGAATTTCGCTTTCAAAATTGTGGTGAGCGGAGAGAAAACCATGTCCATGTCAGATCGCGATGGCTTCATTTGGCACGACGGCAAGCTGGTGCCGTGGCGCGACGCAACCACGCACGTACTGACCCACACCCTGCACTACGGCATGGGTGTTTTCGAGGGCATACGCGCCTACAAGGCGGAAAAGGGCACGGCCATCTTCCGCCTCAACGAGCACATCGACCGCCTGTTCAATTCGGCCTACATCTTCCAGATGAAAATGCCGTACGACAAGGAAACACTGAGCGAAGCGCACAAGGAAGTGGTGCGCAGCAACAAGCTCGAATCCTGCTATATCCGCCCGATCGTGTTCTACGGTTCGGAAGCGATGGGCATTGCCGCTACTGCTGTCAGCACGCACGTTGCCGTTGCTGCCTGGCCGTGGGGCGCTTATCTCGGCGCCGAGGGCATGGAAAAAGGCATTCGCGTCAAAACATCCTCTTTCACCCGCCATCACGTGAATATCAACATGTGCCGTTCGAAGTCGGTCGGCACCTATACCAACTCGATCCTCGCGCATCAGGAAGTCGCCCATGACGGCTACGACGAGGCGCTGCTGCTCGACGTCGACGGCTACGTGGCCGAAGGTGCGGGCGAGAACGTCTTCATCGTCAAGCACGGCAAACTGTACACGCCGGATCTCACGTCCTGCCTCGAAGGCATTACGCGCGCCTCGGTCCTGACGCTGGCCGACGAGCTCGGCCTCAAGGTGATCGAGAAGCGCATCACACGCGACGAAGTCTATTGTGCCGACGAAGCTTTCTTCACCGGCACCGCCGCTGAAGTGACGCCGATCCGCGAACTCGACAACCGGCAGATTGGCGCCGGCCGGCGCGGCCCGATTACGACACAGTTACAGAGCCTGTTCTTCGACTGCGTCAACGGCCGCGTGCCGGCGCATGAAGACTGGCTCACTTACGTTTAACGACAAAGATTAAATCTTCACCACCAAGGCACCAAGATCACCAAGACGCACCAAGAAATACAAGGCTTTTATCCCGGAAGTTTTTACCTTGGTGAAACTTGGTGCCCTTGGTGCCTTGGTGGTTCGCTCTTTGTCTTTGCCTGACTTCCCCGTTCAACTTCAAATCGCAAGGCTCCGCATCATGACCGACAACACTACCAAGACCATCGAAGTGACTGCGCATGACCTGCCGCTGCACTGCCCGATGCCCGGCGCAGCAGCCTGGTCGGGGCATCCGCGCGTTTTTCTCGACGTTACGCACAGCGGCGACGTCGTCTGCCCGTACTGCAGTGCGCACTATGTCTTCAAGGGCGAGCTGCCCAAGGGACACCACTGAGTTTCGCCGGCTGCCGGACCCCGGTAGCCGCCTGAGCTCTGCACCATGAAAGCCTTGATCGTCGCCCCCGCCTGGATTGGCGACACCGTGCTGGCTCACCCCCTGTTCATGCGTCTGCACGAACACCTTCCCGGCCTGCAACTCGACGCGCTGGCACCGCGCTGGGTCGCCCCGGTGCTCGAACGCATGCCGGAAATCACGCAGATCATCGACAGCCCGTTCGCGCACGGCGAGCTCTCGCTGAAAGCCCGCCACCGCCTTGCCCGCCAGTTGTCACAGGCCGGTTACCAGCGCGCCTACATTCTGCCAAACTCAATCAAATCAGCACTGATTCCCTTCTTTGCCGGTATTCCCGAGCGCATCGGCTTCATCGGCGAATCGCGCTACGGCCTGCTCAATCGCCGCCATACGCTCGACAAAATTGCACTACCGCAAATGGCCGAACGCTTCGCGCAGCTTGCCGAAAAACCCGGTGCACCGCTGCCACGACCCTTGCCCTTGCCGCGCCTGTCGTCGAGCGACGCGCAACAGGCGGCGACCCGTGCGGCCCTCGGCATCGAGCAGCCACAAAAGCTCGCGGTCTTCTGCCCCGGTGCCGAGTACGGCCCGGCCAAACGCTGGCCAGCACATCATTTCGCGACACTGGCCAGCGAACTGGCGCAGCGTGGCTACACCATCTGGCTGCTGGGCTCACCAAAGGATCGGGAAGTCGGCGACGAAATTCTTGCCCTGGCCAAACCCGGCGCACCACTGCGCAACCTGTGCGGCAACACCTCGCTGACGCAGGCCATCGACCTGATCGCCAGTGCTGAATTCATCGTCTGCAATGACTCCGGCCTGATGCACGTCGCGGCAGCGCTGGGCCGGCCGCTGATCGCGCTCTACGGCTCCTCGTCACCCGGTTTCACACCACCGCTCTCGGCATTGGCGCAGATCATCAGCCTCAAGCTCGACTGCAGCCCCTGCTTCAAACGCGAGTGCCCGCTCGGCCATCTCGACTGTCTGAACAAGATCGAAGCCCAACAGGTGCTCGACGCCTGCCTCGCGAAAGCCATCGAATGAGCGTGATTTTTGCCAGCGCCGAAGATGTCGAAAACGCTTTTTACGAAGCCATCGCCCACGCCAACCTTGAAGCACTGATGAACGTCTGGGCCGACGATGAAGAAATCATCTGCATTCACCCGACCGGCCAGCGCCTGCGCGGCGCGGCGGCGATCCGCGAAAGCTGGCGCACCATCTTTGCCAACAACCCGCAGCTGACCGTACGCATCACGCACAGCATCCACTGGAACAGCATGCTGCTCAGCGTGCATAGCGTCGTCGAGACCCTCTATCTCGGCAACGAGCCAACACCGCACGGCCCCATGCTGGCGACCAATGTTTTCCAGCGCGGCGCCAGTGGCTGGCGCTTGCTCTCGCACCACTGCTCAAGCGCCGCCGAAAACACCCAGGAGACGGCTGGTAACGAACGGCCAAATGGCGCCTCGCGGACACTGCATTGATCCGCTACCGCCCACCGAAGTGGCTTCCCGGTGGTCACGCCCAAACCATCTACCCGCTGCTGATCAAACC
>JBIKLY010000112.1:0-7811 GCA_044359525.1 Rhodocyclaceae bacterium
CCGAACTCTTCTATCTGGCGCACTACGACCATCTGACGCGGCTGCCCAACCGCATGCTGATGAACGATCGCCTGCAGAGAGCCTGCCGCGAAGCGAAACGCAACAGCTCGCTGGTTGGCCTGATGTTTGTCGATCTTGATCGATTCAAGCAGATCAACGACACGATGGGGCACAGCTTCGGCGACCTCCTGCTGCAGGCGGTGGCCGAGCGGCTGGAGTCTTGCGTCCGCTGCAACGATACAGTGGCGCGCCTGGGCGGCGACGAATTTGCCGTCCTTCTGGAGAATCTGCCCGATGCCGACGAAGCAGAAATCACTGCGCAACGAATCGTCGACTTCTTCCGCTTGCCGTTCAGCATTCTTGAACGCGAAGTGTTCGTCACCGCTAGCCTTGGCATCGCCATTTACCCGCGCGACGAGTGCGAGAGCGGCAACCTGCTGGCCAAGGCCGACGCCGCGATGTACGAGGCCAAGCAAAGCGGCCGCAACGCATTCCGCGCCTACGCACCGGGCCTGACGATGCATTCGATGGATCATCTGTCGCTTGAAGCCGATCTCCGGCACGCCATCGAACGCGACGAACTGGTGCTGCACTACCAGCCGCAGGTGAACGTGGCGAGCGGCGCGATTATCGGCGTCGAGGCGCTGGTCCGCTGGCAGCACCCGACACGCGGCCTGCTCTCGCCTTCCGCCTTTATCGGCATCGCCGAAGACAGCGGCCTGATCATCGACATCGGCAACTGGGTGTTGCGCGAAGCCTGCCGTCAGCAGGGTATCTGGGCCCTGTGCCACGTACCGCCGCTACGTATGGCGGTCAACATCTCGGCCGTGCAGTTCCGGCGTGACAATTTCACCGACATCGTGCGCCGGATCGTTCAGGAAACCGGGGCCGACCCGGCCTGCATCGAGCTCGAACTGACCGAAAACATCGCCATGCACCATGCCGACGATGTCCTGAACACGCTGCGCGAGCTCAAGAAAATCGGGGTCAAGCTGGCCATCGACGATTTCGGCACCGGATTCTCCAACCTCAGCTACCTGCAGCGCTTCCCTTTCGACCGGCTGAAGATCGACCAGTCTTTCGTGCGCGGCATCGAAAACATGCCGGCCAACAAATCCATCGTGCAAGCCATTGTTTCGCTGGCCAAGAGTCTCTCGCTGGAGGTCGTTGCCGAAGGTGTTGAAACGGCGGCAGAGTATGCACAGACCAGCGCCTGTGCCTGCGATGAAGTACAAGGCTATTTTCATGCCCGGCCCATGCCGGCAGACGAGTTGCTGAACTGGCTGACCACCCTCAAATAGGGCGGCGTGATCGGAACGGACTACGGCAATACCAAAGCGCGACGCATCCATTGTCACAGAGGCTGAATAAGCTCATCGACAAGGTTCCTGCCGGAGCCCGTTGAACCAACCTCTACCGGGAGACATTCGTGCGATTTTGCCACTTCAAGAAATCCGGGCTGCAAGCCCTCATGCTGGCAGGCCTCGCGCTGACCGGCGCCCAGGCCCAGGCGGCCAATCTGATCCAGAACGGCGGCTTCGAAGCCGACTTGGCGGTGAGCTACTCACCGGCCAACTGGCAAGTATTCGAATCCGCAGCCATCGGCGGCGTAGCAGCCACCAGCGGCACCAGTGCACCGGCTTCCGGCTGGGATACGATTGGCGCCGCCAGCGGGAGCAACTACGGCATCATCGATGCCTATTCGCTGGGTGACTATGCGCTATCGCAGAGGTTCAGCACCGGCCAGGTCGCCAGCGCGACGCTCAGCTTCAGCATCTTCGTCAATAGCAGCGATACGGCGATCGTCAATGCCAGCGGCCTCGACTACACCACCGGCGGCACATACGACGCCAACCACCATGTACGTGTCGACCTGCTCAGCGCCGGCGCCGATCCACTGCACACCGGCAGTTCGGTGCTGCGCAGCCTTTATCTTGGCGGCGCCAACGCACTGAACACCGTCAACAACTACAGCAACTACAGCTTCGATGTCGGCAGCGACCTAGCCGCCGGCGGCAACTACGTGCTGCGCTTTGCCGCAGTCACCAACCTCGCCCAGATGCAAGTCGGCATCGACAACGTCAGCCTCAACGTGACGCCGGTTCCCGAACCCGAAAGCTACGCCATGCTGCTCGCCGGACTCGGCCTGCTCGGTGGTATCGTCGCTCGCCGCCGCAATAACGCCGCCTAATCCCTCTGCCCCAATCAGGAGAATCAAATGAACGTAAAACGCACGATCGCCGCCAGCATTGCTGCGGTATTCATGGCCAGCGCCGTTGCCCCGGCTTTTGCCGCCGAACCCGTCGTCAAGGGCCCGGAGTCGGTGCAGGACTGGTATAACGCCGGCCAGAAATTTGTTGCCGACAGCAAGAAAGTCATGCCCAACGCCCGCAAAGCAAAGAACGTCATCCTCTTCGTCGGCGACGGCATGGGCGTATCGACAGTCACCGCCGCGCGCATCCTCGAAGGCCAGATGAACGGCAAGACCGGCGAAGAAAACCGCCTGTCTTTCGAGAACCTGCCCTACGTCGCACTCGCCAAGACCTACTCGTGGGATCAGCAGACCTCCGACTCGGCGCCGACGATGACCGCCATGATGACCGGCTACAAGGCTCGTGAAAGCATGCTTTCGGTCAACCACAACACGCCGCGCGGCGAATGTGATGCCACCGTAGTCGCCGCCAATACACTGCCGACCCTCCTCGAACAGGCCGCAGCTGCCGGCAAGGACACCGGTGTCGTATCGACCGCCCGCATCACGCACGCCACCCCGGCGGCGACCTACGCGCACACCCCGGTGCGTGACTGGGAACACAACGGCCAGCTGCCGGCCGGTTGCGGCGTAAAGGACATTGCCCGTCAGCTGATCGAAGTCTCGCCTGCCGTCAAGACCAGCCTGAAAGTTGCAATGGGCGGTGGCCGTGATAACTTCCGCACCAACACCCAGGTCGATCCGGAATACGCCACCAAAAAAGGGGCGCGCACAGACGGCCGTGACCTGACCGCCGAATGGGTCAGCACGCGCGGCGCCAACGCCAAGTTCGTTTATGGCCGCACCGGCTTCGATGCCGCAACGCCGGCCGACACCGACTACCTGCTCGGTCTGTTCGAGCGGTCGCACATGCAGTACGAAGCCGACCGTGCCGTCGATACCGCTGGCGAACCCTCACTGAGCGAAATGACCGAGAAGTCGATCAGCATGCTCAAGAAGAACCCGAATGGTTTCTTCCTGCACGTTGAAGCCGGCCGTATCGACCACGCCCACCACGCCGGCAATGCCAAGCGCGCACTGCTCGACACCATCGAGCTGTCAAAGGCGGTGAAAAAAGCCTACGAAATGACCGACCCCAACGACACGTTGATCGTCGTCACGGCCGATCACAGCCACGTGTTCACCATCGCCGGCTACCCGCATCGCGGCAACGACATCCTCGGTCTGTCGAAGGAAGTTCCGTCGGTCGATGGCAACGTACCCACCAATAGCCTGGCAGGCGACGGCAAGCCCTACACCACCCTCGGCTATCAAAACGGCCCGGGTGCTGCCGGCAGCCTCACCGCCGGTGTCCGCACCGATCTGAGCAGCATCGACACGAAGACGCTTGGCTATCTGCAGCAGGCCATCGTTCCGATGGGTTCCGAAACGCACGCCGGTGAAGACGTCGCAATCTACGCAAGCGGCCCCAAGGCTTACCTGATGCGCGGCACGATGGAACAGAACTGGATCTACCACGTGATGAAGGATGCCTTCGGCTTCTAAAGCACGCTTGACCGGGGCGCCCCTGCGGGCGCTCCGTTTTCATTTTCGGAGAAGCCCTTGACTGTTCATATCAAAGTTTCCCGCCTGATCGCCTCGCTAGCTATCGGCGTTTGCGTCGGCGCTCTGAGCTCCAACCATAGCGTTGCAGCACACGAAGATCATGCGCACCATGCCCACGCTACCGCCGCCAGCGCACAATCGCCGGACTTGCCGGCACTGGCCGCCCGCTACGCCGTGCGCAGTGTCGCCAAACAGGGCGACTGGTATCTTTCGCGCAGCGCGACACGTATCGAAACGGCCAACACCGACAGCGGCCAGAACGAAATCTGGGAGCAGAACGCGCCGGAACAATTCCTGCTGACCCGCATCTTTCACGCCGATCAACGCATCGTCGAATACACGCCGGGCGAACTGAAGACGCGCCATGCCGAACCGGACTGGGCACAACTCGCCTCAATCGTTCCGCCGCAATGGCTGAGCAAACTCAAGCGCAGTGGCAGCAAACAGATTTTCGGCCAGACGGCGACCCACTACCGGGGCCGCATCGGCGCCGAACAGTTCCACCTGTGGTGGCTTGAAAAATCGCAGCTGCCGGCCAGCCTGACACGCAGCGGGCCAAAAGGTCGCATCGTGCTGCAATTGAAGGAATTGCACGCACAGGCGCCCGCCGCCTGGCCGCTGATCAGCGAAACGAAAATCGCCAGCTACGGCAAGATCGACGCCAGCGATTTTGGCGACATGGAAAGCGACCCCTTTGTTGCCCGCCTCCTGCAGCAAGAAGAGCACGAGCACGGCCATGCCCACTGAGCGCCCTGATCGCTCGGCAGCCCGACGCAAGCAAGGCTGCCGGGCGAGCCTGCTGACATTTCTGCTGCTCTGGATTGGTGCACTGAACGACCTGGCGCACGCCGATATTTTTCTGTCGACCGGCGCGGATGGCGAAGAACATTTCTCGGATCGCCCGCCGCTCAACGGGCCGGCAGTCCTCGTCGCCGCCTACGGAACAAAGCCAGGCGTCAATGCAGCGACAACGGAAATTGCAGCAGCGCCTGCAGCAGTCGCAGACGTCGAAAATATTCAGCCGCCTGCACAACTTGAAGCATTCAAAGCCGACGGCCCGATCGCGCCGGGCAAATCGTTCACCACCGGCGACTGAAAGAACAAAAACAGTGACAATCCCGTCCCCCAAGGGGACTTCCTTCGGGGCGTAGGAGCCCAGTTTTACTGGTTGATGAAAAAATAAGGGCCTTCATCAACCAGCCTGAACACCCGATGAAATAAGGCTTATAACGAAAGATACTCCTTCGAAGCGCGCGGCAAATAGCCGCCCTGGGTGGGAATCTGGGTGGGACTTCGGGCGGGGTATCATTGGACGTTCGCAGACGTTCTGCGATCAGGCGTGTGCCTTGACCTGCGCGCTTACGGCGCGCCGCGCTGAAGTCTCGTCGGCCAGATGGTCGATTACCAAGGGCGGCCGGTCGGGGAATTTGGCCACCAGTTCCAGCTTACCGCCCATCGCCTCGACGTAGCGGCGCAGCGTCGATAGCAGCATGTCACTGCGTTTTTCCAGGCGCGAGATCGTGTCCTGTCCGACGCCCAACGTCGCGGCCAGTTCTTCCTGCGTCTGCGCCACGGCCTGGCGCAAATCCTTGAGCGTCGCCAATTCTGCCGCCCGCACCTCAATCTTGCCCCGACGCTTGGCGGGCAAGGCGGCCATAATCTGGTCAAGTTCTTTTGCCATGTCTGTTCTCCTTCTCTGCTTGCTGCTGATCGGCCAAATGCTGGTCAAAGCGTACGTCGGCGACGGCAATCAGCCGCTTGTAAAACCGCCGTTGATCTGCCCCTGCCTTGTTGCCGCCGACCAGCAAAATCGCCTGGCGTTTGGGGTCGAACGCGAAAGCCACACGCCAGACCTCGCCTTCCCAACTGAAGCGCAATTCCTTCATGTTGGCGTGCCGGGAACCTTTCAGACCATCCACCGTTGGACGGCCCAGATTCGGCCCGAACTCACGCAACAATAGTGCGTGCGCCAGTAACTCATCCTGCAGAGCCTGGGCGTACTCCTGCATCTCGGCATCGAAGTCGTCGTGAAAGAGAATGTCCCAACTCATGACCAAATTATGGACTTAAGTTCATATGGATTGCAATACATATTCTTGGTCATTGTCGGATTCCCTTGCCCCCACATCATTCAGCAAATGAACGGCTCGAACCCCAGGTCGGGAAGACGGGTGATCAGCGTGCGGCGAAAGTCATAGATCACACAGGGGGTGACATTGGGCAGCGCGTTGCGCTTGAACAGCGTCAGCAGCGCGTTGTTGACCGACCGGCCATAGACCTCCTGCCCTGGCCGCAGCGGCGAGGCAAAGACGTGGCGGCCCGTCCCGGTAAGCTTTTTCAACTCCTTGAGGATGGCGACTGCCAGAGGCGCCAAGTGAACGAGGTGGGCACGATCCTTCTTGGTGTGAGCGACCGGGATTTTCCATAGCCCGGCGTCGAGGTCGAACTCGGCCCATAGGGCATCGGTGACTTCGCGCTCGCGTTGGCCGGTGAGGATCAGCAATTTCATCGCCGCGATGGTTACCGGGTCGGATTTGCAGCGCTCCGGATCATCCAGTGCGCGCCAAATCTCGGCCAGTTCGTCGAGCCGCAGCGTGACTTCGCGCTTCACCGGACGGGCGTCGAAGTCCTTGCGGGTCAGCTTCTCAATGCACGAAACCGTTACCCATTCGCGCGCTTCGGCGAAACGCCACAAGCGCTTGGCCTGAACCAGGACTTCGCCCGCCATCTGCTTGGTGGTTTTCCCTTCGCGCTGCCCATCGGCAATCTTGTCGAGGGCAGTGATGAACTCCTTGCGCGTTACCTCATCAATTTTTCGCTCGCCCACGTGCTCGGCGAGTCTGTCGAGCCGGTAACGTATCGCCGCCGCGCTCTTCTTGCCGGCCATGTGCCGCGCCATAAAGGTTTCAATCGCCTGGGGGACGGTCGGTCGTGCCGACTCGGCCTCCTTGGTCGCTCTCGCCGCGACTTCTGCCTCCCGCTCACGGGCAAGCTCGGCTTCCCACTCAGCGGCCGGGTCGTGGCCGGCTCGGCGAGCGTCCTTCCAGTTCCCGGCGACGGCACGCGCCTGGTGCAGCGAGAGGCGGCCGTGCCGCAACCAATCGGAAATGCTGTCGCCTTGGGCTCCCTCTCGCTTATAAACACCAATGGTGTATCTTGGGCGCCGGCCATTGAACTCGTACTCGGCCAACCAGGTCTTCGTACTGTTTGGGCGGATTCGGAGACACAGCCCATCGCCGTCGCCGAGGAAGCGATCTCGCTCCTTGTCGGGTTTGGCGGATTCGCAACCGGCTGTCGAAAGCTTTGCCAAGGCATACTCCTTGGGGGGGACTTTGGGTGGGATTCTGTGAAATCACGTGGGACACAGCAAGACCAGGCAGATCGATTTCCTACGCAAAAACAAGGATTAACGGACGCTTGCGGATGACATGGGAGGTGAAATGCGTTACTGGGCGATTGCAGCAGGTCAACAATCAACCGCCCATCGCGCAGAAAATCTGTGCTCCTACAAAACCGACCGCAACAAATGCGCTGCGATCGTCCGTCGTAGGCAGCAGCTCAGTCGTTGCAGCCGCGCAGGTGGTCTTGAAACTCACCGTTGGCACTGTAATTTCTCACGAACAGGCGAGACTCGTCGCCGTGGTGCATATCGTCATCATCGCAATCCCACGCCTTATCGGTCGCCTGACCAGGATCGAAACCCCGCCCACAAAGTTCGCGGCGCAGCTCCTCGTCCGACCAGTGGGTGAATCCGCCAAATCCGTTTTCCAGAATCTCATGCAGCCAGAACACCTGGCGCAAGATCACCATCCGCTCTACCGTATCGTTGATCAATACGGCAATCATTTCATCCCTGGACATCGCAGCACTCTTTCAGGTAGACGGAACATCGCTCCGCAGAGCCCTCATCTTCCCTGCCAATCTTTTCCCGGTGATGACAACACCATGATCAGTTCAGCACCGTCTGTATGAAAATCGGTTTCGCCAAGGCTGA
>JBIKLY010000048.1:0-27106 GCA_044359525.1 Rhodocyclaceae bacterium
GCCGGCAAGCTGTGCAACGGCGTACAGATTCACGTTGAAGACGGCAGCTACGAGCATCGCGCCTTCCGCCCGTGGCGCCTGCAAACGCTCGCCTTCAAGGCGCTGCGCCGCCTGCAGCCCGATTACCCGATCTGGCGTGACTTTGGCTATGAATACGAACATGAGCGCCTGGCTATCGACCTGATCAATGGCAGCCCGCTGCTGCGCGAGTGGGTTGATGACCCGACGGCAACGCCAGCCGATTTCGATGCGCTGGTCAGGCCCGACGAAGCGGCGTGGGAGGCGGAGCGCAAGGAATTTCTGCGCTACTGAATGACTAAAACCGCACCACCCCGCCGCATTGCGCCGCTGATCGAAAACCGCAGCATCTCTAAAACAAGGCATCCCCACCTTGGTACAATAGCCCGTTGAACCGCCCTCAGGCCACACACCATGAAACGCTCCCGCTTCTCTGCCCGCAAGCGCATCTCGACTGACGCTACCGAACTGGGGCGTCTGGCCACCGGCCTGGCTGAGGCCGGCGGCAAGCTGGAAGATGCCTTCTGGGAACGTCAACTTGCCGAACTGGTCGACAAGTTGCTGCACGACAATGGTGAGGATGACCTCAACGCAGCACTGGACCGCCTGTTCGACACGCACGCTGCCGCGCACGACGATCTGGCAGACATGATCGAATCCCGCGCCGAGTCCAGCGTCATGACTCACCAAGGGCAGGATTTCGACATCCTGCTGTTCAACGTTCCGCTGCTCGCCTGGTCACGTTTTTCGATCCCGGCCGGGGCGATCCCGAAGAGCACGCTGCAAACGCTCAAGGTTCAGCTTGGCGCGCATGTCTTTGCGGCAAAGGCGCAAATCGCCCTAGCCGACTATCTGTACAGCCCGGATCAACTGCCGCGCAGCTTCGTCGAAACCTGGCAACTGATGCGCGAACTCGGCACTGCAGCGCTGGGCAATCAGGAACTCAAGTGCGATGTGGCGACCATGCCGGAAACCAACCGTTTTCTCTCTGACACACGTTACGTCGTCGGCGCCATTGCGGTGCCGCGCGGCATGGCGCTGTTTCGCTGGAACGAAGGCGAAAGCACGCGCGAAGCCGCGCTCAAGGAATGGGTCAAGCAAGGCGGCCCAAGCTTCGAGCCGCTACTCACCGGCTGCGCCTATCAGCCCTTGCTCGCCGATGCCTACCACGCCGCCTGCCGCTTTGCCGACAGCGCCTCGCGCCCGTATTCACTGCGCGCCTCGGTGGCCTTCCTGCAAACCACGCTGGGCCAACCGGCCGAAGGTTTCCGTGCAGTCATCGGCGGCTTCCACGATCAGCGCCTTGAGGAATACCGCATCGGCTTTGGCCCGCGCGACAACGACGCAACCTACCACGGCGTTGTCTGGCCCTTGCTCGGCGCCGAAGACGAAACGACCGACATCGCCGGCGAAATCGAAGCGGTGCTGCGCGAAACCGGCATCAAGGAAGTGGTTGCGCACGACCAGCAATTCCCGTTTGAGTTCTGCGACGACTGCGGCGCACCGCTCTACCCGAATATCGAAGGCGATGCAGTGCACGCCGAATTACCCGAGCAGAACAACGCCCCTTCGCAGACGCTGCACTGACGCATTGAAAAACAAAAGCTTACCGCAGAGGCGCAGAGACTTCGCAGAGGTAACGCAGAGAAAACCTGCTAATAGCTTTTGGTTTTCTCTGCGTTACCTCTGCGCCTCTGCGCCTCTGCGGTAGGTTTCAAAGTCTTTATTCACCACAAGCATGCGCAATACCGACCTCCTGCAACGCAGCCTCAACGCCGTCTGGCACCCGTGCACGCAGATGAAGCAGCATGCGGCGGGTGCGAATCTTCCTGCCCCCTTGCCGCTGATCCCGATTGCCTCCGGCAAGGGCGTCTGGCTGTATGACTTTGACGGCAAGCGCTATCTCGATGGTGTCAGCTCGTGGTGGGTCAATCTGTTCGGTCACTGCAACCCGCGCATCAATGCCGCGCTGCGCGAGCAACTCGAAGAACTCGAACACGTCATCCTCGCCGGCTTCACACACCGGCCCGTAGTCGAACTCTCCGAGCGCCTGTCGCAACTGACCTGCAACGCGCTCGGTCATTGCTTCTACGCTTCCGACGGCGCCTCGGCAACCGAGATCGCTCTCAAAATGTCGTTCCACGCTTGGCGCAATCTCGGCCGCGCAGAAAAGAATGAATTCCTCTGTCTCGAAGGCAGTTATCACGGCGAAACGGTCGGCGCGCTGGCCGTCACCGATGTGGCGCTATTCAAGGACGCCTACGCGCCGCTGATCCGCGCTGCAGCCACCTTACCGAACCCCGATGCACGCAAGGCGCGCGACGGTGAAACGCCCGTCGACGTCGCACGTCGCGCCGCCGCCGCACTCGAACGCCACCTCGAACAACACCATCAACGCATTGCCGCGCTGATCGTCGAACCGCTGATCCAGTGCGCCAGCGGCATGGCCATGTACGACCCCGAATACCTGCGCCTGGCGCGCGCCCTGTGCGACCGCTTTGAAGTGCACCTGATCTGCGACGAAATCGCCGTCGGCTGCGGCCGCACCGGTACTTTCTTTGCCTATGAGCAAGCAGGCATATCACCCGATTTCCTATGCCTGTCGAAAGGCATCTCGGGCGGCTATCTGCCGCTTTCGACCGTACTCACCACCGACGCCGTCTATGGTGCCTTTTACGACGACGCGACGGCGCGCGGCTTCCTGCATTCGCACTCCTACACCGGTAACGCGCTGGCCTGCCGCGCCGCACTGGCGACACTCGATATTTTTGCGGAAGACAAGGTGCTGGAAAGCAACCTTCTGCGTGCCGAGCAGCTCGCCGCCGCCCTCGCCCCGCTGGCCGACCACCCGCAGGTGCGCCATCTGCGCCAGCGCGGCATGATCATCGCCTTTGACGTGGAAACCAGCGACCCTGAATTCTCCCGCCGCTTCTACCGCGCCGCGCTCGATCGCGAAGCGCTGATTCGCCCGATCGGCAACACCGTCTACCTGATGCCGCCCTACATCGTCAGCGCAGAAGAAATCGCCCACCTCGGCCAGGCCACCGGCGGGGCCCTGACAGAAGCCTTGACCTAAAAGACATAGGGAAAGCGGGTGTATCACGGCGAAAAGTTCAATACCGTCACGCACCTGATCGGCGCGGCACTCTCCATCGCCGGCCTGTCCATTCTGCTCACGCTGGCCATTGTGCAAGGCGATCCATGGAAAATCCTCAGCTTCAGCATTTACGGCGCGACACTGGTACTGCTCTACTGCTTTTCCACCATTTACCACGGCATCAGGAATCCACGCGCCAAGGCGATCCTGCAAAAACTCGACCACAACGCCATCTACCTGCTGATCGCCGGCAGCTATACGCCATTTGCATTGATCACCCTGCGCGGGCCCTGGGGCTGGACGCTGTTCGGCTTGAGCTGGAGCCTGGCGCTGTTCGGTATCGCGCAGGAACTGACGCTGGGCCGCCACACCCGCCGCCTGTCGATGATCCTCTATCTGCTGATGGGCTGGCTGGTGGTGATCGCCATCGAGCCCCTGCTCCAGGCCATGCCCGCAGCCGGCCTGGCCTGGCTGGTGGCGGGCGGCATCATCTATAGCCTCGGCATCTATTTTTACCTGAACGATGAACGTGGGCGGCATTACCACGGCATCTGGCACCTGTTCGTGCTCGGTGGCAGCTTCTGTCATTTCATGTGCATCCTGCTCTACGTGGCATAGCCACCGGCGCCACGACCGGAAATCGGCAAGCAGCAGTTCGAACACTTTTGGAACACTTTTCCAACATTTTTCTTGCGCAGGAACGTGGCTTGTATTACCGTTAATACAAATACGCAATCAAGGAAACACCATGACCACGACCGTTCGCATCCCCGATCGTCTCGAACAGACGCTGGCGCAGTATTGCGTCGAGACGCGGCGCAGCAAATCGGAAGTCATCATCGAACTGCTCGAACAGCGCTTCTCGAAGGAAGCCGCAGCGAAATCGTCCTATGAAATTGCTTGCGACGCAGGTTTCATCGGCTCCTTTGCCTCGAAAGAAAGCAGCACCACCGACACCAAAGCACGCGTCAAGGCGGCCATTCGCCAGAAGCACGGGCGTAGCGCAGCGTGACGGTATTACTGGTCGACACCGGCCCGCTCGTCGCCCTGGCCGACAAACGCGACAAGGCACACGAGCGCTGCACGCAGTTCCTGAAGGACTATCGCGGTCGGCTGCTCACCACCTGGGCCGTGCTCACCGAGTTTTCCCACCTCGCACCGACGGTGGCGTCGACCCTACCGCTCTACCGCTGGATTGAACGCGGCGGGCTGGAAGTGATGCCGCTTGGCAAGGAAGAGCTGATCACCGCCATCGACTGGATCAACCGCTACGCCGACCGACCAATGGATCTTGCCGATGCCTCGCTCGTGGTCGCTGCGCTGAAAACCGGCAGCGCCACGGTGTGGACGCTCGACCGCAACGACTTTGAAACCTATCGTCTGCCCGGGCGAAAGCATTTCCGGCTGGTTTGAAACATGAATCAACTTCCAGACAATCTCTATCAAGACATCCAGACCGGCATTATCGATTTGCTGGAATCCGCTCGCCGGACAGCGGCACGTAATATCAATGCACTGATGACTGCCAGCTATTGGAAAATCGGGCGGCGAATCGTAGACTTTGAACAAGGCGGTGAGGGGCGCGCCGGTTATGGCGAAGGTCTGCTAAAAGACCTGTCGGCAAAGCTTTCCACCCGATTTGGTCGTGGTTTCAGTGTGGTGAACCTACAGCAGATGCGGAATTTCTACCTATGCTGGCCAGCCGAACAGATTCATCAGACACCGTCTGCTAAATCCTCGGGGCTCGTTACTATCGAGGCAACGCCTGCACAATCACCAGACCTCCAGCGCCTCGCCACGCACTTCCCTCTCCCCTGGTCTGCTTACGTCCGACTGCTTTCGGTAAAAAATCTGTCGGGCCGCAATTTCTACGAAACCGAAGCGCTACGCTGCGGCTGGTCGGTACGCCAACTGGACCGGCAGATCAACAGCCAGTTTTATGAGCGGATCACACTCTCGAAAAACAAGGCCGCAATGCTGGAGAAGGCGGAAATTGCGGAACCCGGCGATGCCATGAGCGCAGAAGAAGTCGTCAAGGATCCATTCGTCCTCGAATTTCTCAACCTCAAGGATGAATATTCGGAGTCCGATCTTGAAGATGCGTTGATTCAGCATCTGGCCGATTTCCTGATGGAGTTGGGTGACGACTTTGCCTTTGTTGGCCGCCAGCGACGCCTGCGACTCGATGACAACTGGTTTCGCGTTGACCTGCTGTTTTTTCACCGCCGCCTCCAGTGCCTCGTCATCATTGACTTGAAGGTAGGAAAATTCAGCTATGCCGATGCCGGGCAAATGCACCTGTACCTCAACTACGCTCGCGAACACTGGATGAAACCAGGCGAGAACCCACCTATTGGTCTTGTTCTCTGCGCAGCCAAGGGCAGCGCAGAAGCACACTACACACTGGACAATCTCGCGAACGCCATCCTTGCCGCGGAATATCGAACCGTTCTGCCTGACGAAACACTGCTCGCAGAAGAGCTTGTACGCACACGACAACTGCTGGAAACACGCAAGCACCCGCCACGCTGATGACCGAATTTTCACTTTTCTCGATGCTTGAAACCGAGTTAGCTGCACTCGACAGCGCCGGCCTGAAACGCCGTAGACGCAAGCTGAAAGCGCCCTGCGGGCCGTTGGCCGTGGTTGACGGGCGGCAACTGATCAGCTTTTGCAGCAATGATTATCTGGGGCTGGCCAATGATCCAGCGCTGATCGCGGCTGCCTGCGACGGTGCAAAAACCTGGGGCGTCGGCAGCGGCGCTTCGCATCTGGTCAGCGGCCATCAAGCACCACACGAAGCGCTCGAACAAAAGCTCGCCGCCTTCACCGGCTTCCCGCGCGCCCTGCTCTTCTCGACCGGCTACATGGCCAACCTCGGTATCGTTCCGGCGCTGGTCGGGCGCGGCGATGCGGTGTTTTCCGACAAGCTCAACCACGCCTCGCTGATCGACGCCATCCAGCTTTCGCGCGCCGAAAGCAAGCGCTACCCGCACGCCGATCTGGCTGCCCTTGAGCACCTCCTCGCCGCAAGCAAGGCCACGCGCAAGCTGATCCTGACCGACGCCGTCTTCAGCATGGACGGCGATCTGGCGCCTTTGCCGGCCTTGCTCGCACTGGCTGAGCGCTTCGACGCCTGGCTGGTGATTGACGATGCGCACGGCTTTGGCGTGCTTGGCCCACAGGGGCGCGGCAGTCTCGCGCATTTCGCGCTGCCGCAAGCGCAACGCATCATTTACATGGGCACGTTGGGCAAGGCTGCCGGTGCTTCGGGCGCCTTTGTCTGCGCCGACGAAGCCGTCATCGAATGGCTGCTGCAACGCGCCCGAACCTATATTTTCACCACCGGATCAAGCCCGCTGATTGCCTGCGCACTGCTTGCCAGCCTCGACCTGATCGAAAAGGGCGACGCCCGCCGCACGCATTTACGGCAGCTTACGGCGCAACTGCGCGACGGCCTGGCCGACACACGCTGGCAACTCCTGCCGTCACCCACAGCGATCCAGCCGGTGATCATCGGCGACAACTTCGCGGCACTGCGTGTCGCCAACGGCCTGTATGAGCGCGGGCTGTGGGTGCCGGCCATCCGCCCGCCGACCGTGCCGAAAGGCACGGCGCGCCTGCGCGTTTCGCTGACCGCCGCACACACCGGGACACAGGTAGCAATGCTCGTCGATGCGCTGAAGGAACTGGCGTGATCCGCAGGATTGTTGGCAATGGCCCCGACCTCGCGCTGATCCACGGCTGGGGACTGGGCAGTGCCGCCTGGGAACCGGTGGTCGCAGCGCTCGCGCAACGTTGCCGCGTGCATCTGATCGACCTGCCGGGTTATGCCATGCCTGAAAGCCGCATGGATAAACGGCCTACAGATAAGCACAGCCAGCAGGCTCATGAACAAAGCATCCTGGAAGATACCCACTGTAGAACGCCATCTGGCGCGCCTTGCAGCCCACCCGATTTCATCCAGACCAGCGCGGCGCTCATCGACCACCTGCCCGACGGCTGCATCCTGTGCGGCTGGTCGCTCGGCGGCATGCTGGCGCTGCAAGCGGCGCTACTCGCAAGACAACGCATCAAGGGGCTGATCCTGATCGGCAGCACGCCCAGCTTCATGCAACGCGAAGGCTGGCCGCACGCACAGCCGCCGGCCCTGCTCGACACGTTCAGCGACGCCGTGACGAAGGATGCAGCGACCACCCTGCAACGCTTTGTCGCCCTGCTCAATCAGGGCGACGCGCAGGCGCGGTCACTCGGTCGGGCCATGATCAGGCAAGCGCTGGCGGCGCCGCTCCCCGACACGGCAGTGCTGCTCGCCGGCCTCGGCTGGCTGCGCGATGTCGATCTGCGCGCACGCATTCCGGGCATCACCACGCCGACCCTGCTCATCCACGGCGAGCGCGACCCGCTGATGCCGCTGGCTGCCGCACACTGGCTTGCAGACCAACTACCGCAGGCACGGCTTGAAATATTCCCGAACGCCGCCCACGCGCCCTTCCTCGCCGCCCCCGAACGCTTCGCCACGCTGGTGACTGATTTCTGCCATGCCCCTGCTGCCGCCTAAACAGCGCATCCGCGCCGCATTCGACCGCGCTGCCGCCTCCTACGACGCTGCCGCTGTGCTGCAAAGAAAGGTCTGCGAACTGCTGCTCGCCGGCCTTGAACTGCCGACACCGACGAGCGCCCCGGCCATTCTCGATGCCGGTTGCGGCACCGGCTACGGCACTCGCCTGTTGCGTGCGCGCTGGCCGGCGGCGCACCTAAGCATCGCCGACTTCGCCCCGGCCATGCTCGATCTGGCGCGAGAGGCTGCCGACGCATGCCATGAAACCGACATCGAAGCGCTGCCCTTCGCCGGGCCGGATTTTGATCTCTGGTGGTCCAGCCTGAGCATTCAGTGGTGCGCTGCCGACAGGGTATTTTCTGAAGCAGCACGCGTGCTGCGACCGCAGGGCCGGCTGGCGGTGAGCACGCTCGGCCCCGGCACCTTCCGTCAATTGCGCAACGCTTTCAGCGCAGTGGATCGCTATCGCCACACCCTGCCCTTCAGCGCGCCCGACACTATCGCTGAAGCACTGCGCGGCGCCGGCTTCTCTGGCATCGCGCTACACCGGGAAACCCTGACCCTGCACTACCCCGATCTGAAAACCCTGCTGCGCGCCGTCAAGGCCATCGGCGCAAACGCCATCGGCGAAGGGGCACGCAGCGGCATGATGGGACGCACCGCCTGGCAAGCACTGGAAGCCGCCTACGAGAAGCAGCGCACAGCCGCTGGCCTGCCCGCCAGTTATGACGTCATTCTTGCCTACGCCGAACGATGAAAATGACCGAAAAACCCGCCTGGTTCATTACCGGCACCGATACCGAAGTCGGCAAAACCTTTGTCGCCTGCGCGCTGCTGCATGCCCTGCGCGCGCGCGGATTAACGGCGCTCGGCATGAAACCGGTCGCCGCCGGCCTCGATGCAGACGGGAAGAACGAGGACGTCGAGCAACTGATTGCCGCCTCATCAAGGCAAGCGCCGCGCGAACTGGTCTGCCCCTATGTCTTCCATGCCGCCATCGCGCCGCACATCGCCACCGCCGAAGAAGGGCGCACCATCGAGCTGGACAGGATCGTTGCCGCCTTTGCACAACTGCGCGAGCAGGCCGATACCGTTCTGGTCGAAGGCGTCGGCGGCTTTTGCGTACCACTCGGCCCGCAAGAGGACACCTCCGATCTTGCGGCGGCACTGGATCTGCCAATCATTCTGGTCGTCGGCATGCGTCTTGGCTGCATCAACCACGCGTTGTTGACCGTACAGTCTATCGCCGCGCGCGGCCTGAAACTGGCCGGTTGGGTGGCCAACCGGATTGACCCGGAAATGGCACGCTTCGAGGAAAACCTGGCCGCATTGCAAGAACGCATCGGCGCGCCGCTACTCGGCGTTGTCGCCCACGGCGTGACGCCCGAACAAGCCGCCTCCGGACTGCGGCTACCGGATTAGCGGCAGCCCGGGCAGACCGGACGGCGCTGTATCCCGTTCCGGTCGCTCAAACAGGCGCGTCTTTGCGCGTACTTCTGCGGGCAACCCAGACGAGCCCCAGGAGCAATACCGACCAGACAACGGTTCGAAGAATCATGGCGCGAAGACTATCGACAGCGACAGGCTCTTGTGACAAGTACAGATAGGCGATCGCCGCGAGCACGAAGCCATTCAAAATAAAAATCGCAGCTGCGGCAAACTGGCCTTGACGGGCGTTGCGCCATGCGAGCAAGCCTGCGCCGATATAGGCCACCCCCATTGCGGTGTTGTAGATCAGCAATGGCTGGAAAACGATGTAACCGGGATCGGCGCCAAGCAGAACGCGAGTGCCCGCAACGATTGTTACCACGCCGAAAACGGCGGCTATCGATGCCAGAATATTCTGGACAACTTTCGTATTTAGCGACAGATTCAATGGCCTCTCCGATCGGCGATAAAAGGCAGTGGATTCAGATAGCAGACAACAGAAAAAACAGAAATGGAATGCAGAAAGCATTAACCAAAGGGCATTGTAGCCGGCAGGACATCCCCTTGCAGACCCCTACGTAATCTCGCCGGCCAGGGCTTCAGCCAGCCCTTTGACAGCGCGCACCAAGGCTGCCGCCATCTCGTCTGCCCCGGCCAGATTGCCTCGCTTGGCGCGGTCTTCGAGTTGTTGCGCAAGCGCGGTGCCTTCATCCTCGGAAAATGTCGCCAGCAAGCTTTTGATGGTATGCGCCTCGCGCTGCAGCGTCGGCGCATCGGCCGCCGCCATTGCCTGCGTCAGCGCATTGCAATAGCTCGCGCAGTCGGCGACGAACATCCCGGCCAATGTACGGAACAGCGCCTCATCCCCCCCCAGGCGTTCGAGCACCGCCTTGCGGTTATAGATCCGGAGAGCACTGGCCACCGGCTGTTTCACCGCCGTGGCAGCGGCAAAATCACCGCTGAATGCGGCGGCAATCTGCGCAAACAGATCCGCCGGGTTGATCGGTTTCGAGACATAGGCATCCATCCCGGCCGCCAGGCAGCGCTCACGATCCCCGTGCATGGCGTTGGCAGTCATCGCAACAATCGGCAGATGGTGTGCACCGTTCTCCTGTTCCTGCTCGCGAATGCGCTGCGTCGCTTCAATCCCGTCGAGCACCGGCATCTGCATATCCATCAGAACCAGATCAAACTCGCTGCTGGCCAGCGCATCCAGCGCCTCCTGCCCGTTCCCGACAACGAATACCTGATGCCCGCGCTTCTCAAGCAGCGCCGCGGCAAGACGCTGGTTGATCGGATTGTCTTCGGCGAGCAGGATATGCAGGGCCTGCAGCGGCGGCCGCTCAAGCCTGGATTCGTTATCAGGATCGACCTTGAACGCATTGCCTTCACCAACACGCAGCGTGAAGTGAAAAACACTGCCTTTCCCGAGCTCGCTCTCCAGCCAGATCCGCCCGCCCATCATCAGCACCAGTTTGTGCGAAATCGCCAGGCCAAGGCCGGTGCCGCCAAAGCGCCGGGTAATCGAGCTATCGGCCTGCGAGAAAGCGCCAAAAACGTCCAGTTGCTTTGCCTCGTCGATGCCAACACCGGTATCGCGCACGGCAATATGCAGGGCAACGCCGGCCTCATTCAGCGCCGCCGATTCGACGCTGACAAAAATCTCTCCCCGCTCGGTGAACTTGATTGCGTTGCCAACCAGATTGATCAGCACCTGGCGTAGACGGCCCGGATCGCCAACCAGAATGTCAGGAACATCAGCGGCCAGTTCGTGGCGCAACACCAACCCCTTTTCCTCGGCGCGCAGGGACAAGGGCTTGAGCGTCTGGCGCAGCACGTTGCGCAGGCTGAAATCGATGTGCTCGATATCGAGTTTGCCAGCCTCGATCTTCGAAAAATCAAGGATGTCGTTGAGAATCACCAGCAAGGCATCCGCCGAGGTCTTGACCATTTCCAGATACTCGCGCTGCTGCGCATCGAGATCGGTATCGAGCGCGAGATCGGTCATCCCGACAATGCCGTTCATCGGGGTGCGAATCTCGTGGCTCATGTTGGCCAGAAAATCGCTCTTCGCCCGGTTGGCGGCTTCTGCGGCCTCTTTGGCCTGCTGCAATTCGAGCTCGGCCCGCTTGCGCCCGGAAATATCGCGAAACAGCCAGAGATGGCCACGGCAGTCTTCCGGTTGCGGCAAGCTTGGAAAAAGATAAATCGGCAGGTAGTCGTACTCCAGCACCCGCCCATCGCGCAGTTCGACCTCGCCACCGAGATCGGGAATTTTGTCTCGCAGGAGCTGCCGGGCCTTTTCCGAAAAACGCGCCTGGGACAAAAGCTGCTTGCCGCATTCGTTGAGCACGGTCAGCGAACGGATGCCAACCAGATCGGGGCTGGCCACCTCAAGCTTGAATATGTCGCAAAACGCCTGGTTGCTTACCACGACCTGCGAATTTTCATCCTCGACCAGCACCCCTGCCTGCATGCTCTCGAGCAGCGCGGTGAGCCGTGAGCTGGTGGCCAGCAGAAAGGCCTCATCGCGCTTGCGGTCGGTGATGTCCTGAAAAGCGGCGACACTGCCGACGCAATGTTCGCCCTCAAACAAGGGAACGGCGACCACCGAAATCGGAAACAGGCTGCCATCCTTACGGGTGAACGCATCGAAATCCGAGCGAAAGACATGCCCCGAAAGTACGCTGGCGTGCATCGGGCATTCCTCATCCGCCACCGGCAAACCGGTCGCCGTCTGATAATGAATCAGGTCATGCACTTTTTTGCCGAGCAGCTCATCACGTGACCAGCCGAGCAGGCGTTCCGCCTCGGCATTGACGAAGGTACAAGCGCCACTGGCGTCGTTGGCGACAACGCCTTCGCCAAGCGCATCGGTCAAACTCTTGAGAAAGCGATTGCTCTCGGCAATTACCTCTTCCTGTTTTTTCAGTCGCAGCGAGGCATGGTTAAGCGCTTCGATCAGCGCCTGAATTTCAACATTGCCACGATACGGCAGCAACTGCTCACCACGCGAGGTGTCGAGGCTGGCGGCAAAGCGTGTAGCCCGGCGCAGCACGCGCATCGGCCGATCCAGAAAAATCAGCAACAACGCTGTGCTGATCAGGATCGCGGCGACGGCGGTAACGATGCTGTCGGCCCAGATATGTTTGCGCGCTTCGAGCAGCGGATCAAGCGCCACTTCCATGTACACCCAGCCGATATGCCCGCTGGCACTGATTGGTTGCCAAAGCAGGAGACGCCCGGCACGCCGCTCGCGCAATTTTTCCCACCAGGAAAGTGCCGCGCTGGAAGGCACGGCTGCCGAAGCCTGCACCGATGGCGGCACGGTCAACGGCGCAACGGCAAGATCGGCAAAAAGCATACCGCGCTCGTCCTTGCGGACCTGGCTCACCACCTTGCCGATCGTATCGGTAACGCTGATCAGACGGATTTCAGGGTAATCCGCCGATTGCAACAGCAAGGCTTCGATGCCTGCGTAGTCGGCAGATACCAGATGCGCCATTGAGGCGCCGGCAAGCCCTTTGGCCAGCGATTGCGTCTGCGCCGTCATGGTTGATTCGGCCAGCGCGCTTTGCTCATCGGCCGTGTACCAGGTGTAAACAAAAACCGTCAGGGTAAACAGCAGCGACACGATCAATGCCAGCTGCGAACTAAGGCTGCGCGGCAGCAATTTCATAGGGCAGGCAATTCCTCGTCCTGGAAGCGTGCGTGAATCGCCGTCACCTCGTCGATGCGCGCCAGAAACGCCTCGACACAGGCCGCGTCAAAATGCTGGCCTGCACCTTCGCGCAGGAACTCGATGGCACGCGCAAAATCCCAGGCTTTCTTGTACGGACGTTCCGAGGTCAGTGCGTCAAAAACATCAGCCACCGCCACAATGCGTCCGAACAAGGGAATCGACTGCCCTGCCACTCCGTAAGGGTAACCGGAGCCATCAAACTTCTCGTGATGCGAAATGGCAATGGATGCGGCAGCCTGCAAGACTACCGACTCACTGCCTTTAAGCAGCTCAAAACCCAGTTGGGCGTGGGTCTTCATCACATCGAACTCTTCCGGGGTCAGCTTCCCCGGCTTCAGAAGAATGTAATCGGCGATACCGATTTTGCCAACATCATGCATCGGCGCAGCCTGCAAAATGAGACTCTGATCTTCTGCCGACAAACCCAGGCTACCGGCAATCAGATGTGAGTAATGCGCCATGCGCTGAATGTGTGCACCGGTTTCCGGGTCACGAAATTCAGCGGCACGCGACATGCGAAAAAGCAGCTCCTGCTCACGCGAATGAATGGCCGCCGTCGCTTTTTTCACCTCTTCCGCCAGCCACGCGGCACGATCAGCCAGATGCCGCCGGCTGGTACCGAGGGCCAGCATGTTGCGCACCCGGGCAGAAAACTCGACCCGGTCAACCGGCTTGGTCAGAAAATCGGTTGCGCCAATCTGCAGCGCCTCGTAGCGCACATCCTTGTCATCGTTGGCAGTGATCATCAACACCGGAATTTCGGCGCAACCCGGCGCCGCGCGAAAGCGGGAAATGAACTGCAGACCATCAAGCGCCGGCATCATGTAGTCAACAATCACCAGATCCGGCAGATGATCAACGCACCACGCCAGCCCCTCGGGCGATTCCTGGAACAACAGCGGCTCGCAATCACCCAGCTTGCTCACCAGCGCCTTGAGCAATGTCAGATTGATGTCGCTATCGTCAATAATGGCAACCCGGTTCATCGCGAACTCCTTGTGATTGCCAACCTGACTGCTAGGGCGGCAGCGCCGATCTGTCTTTCTGAAATGCTGTGATATGGACAAGGGCTTGCCAAATCAGCCATAATCCATCGATATTCTAGCCGGTTTACCCATGAAATTTCTCTTCGATCTCTTCCCCGTCATCCTGTTTTTTATTGCATTCAAGTTTGCCGGTATTTACGCTGCAACCGGTGTTGCAATCGCTGCAACCTTTGCCCAGATTGCTTGGGTCTGGTTCAAACACCGCAAGGTCGACACCATGCTCTGGGTCAGCCTTGGCGTCGTCACGGTATTCGGCGGAATGACCCTGATCTTTCACGATGAAACCTTCATCAAATGGAAGCCGACGGTTCTTTACTGGGCATTTGCCGCAGCACTCGCCGGCGGCATGCTGTTTTTCAAGAAAAACCTGATTCGCTTGCTGCTTGTTGAACAGATGCAACTTCCCGAAGCCGTATGGCGGCAACTCAACTGGTCATGGGTCGGCTTTTTCGTTTTCATGGGAATCGCCAATCTCGCTGTCGCCTTTGCCTTCGGTTTTTCAACCGACGACTGGGTCAACTTCAAGCTGTTTGGCGGCATGGGGCTGATGCTCGTTTTCGTGATCGCACAGGGTCTGCTGCTGTCAAAGTACATTGAGGAGAAGAACTGATGCTGTATGCGATTGTTGGCGAAGATCACCCGGGATCGCTCGCGGCACGCCTGGATGCCCGCCCGGCGCACGTCGAGCGTCTGAAAGCACTGCAGGAAGAAGGGCGGCTAGTCCTCGCCGGACCCTTCCCGTCGATCGACTCGCCGGACCCCGGGCCGGCTGGCTTCTCCGGCAGCCTGATTGTCGCGGACTTCGTCTCGCTCGAAGCGGCCAAGGCCTGGGCCGATGCCGACCCTTACATTGCTGCCGGGGTGTACGCCGGGGTCATGGTCAAACCGTTCAAGAAAGTTTTGCCCGCGTGACGAAAACACACCCGAACGACGCTTTCGCCCGTTTTGAAGAAATTTTGCGCGAACGACTGGCGCCGCTGGCGCCGAGCATGCTGGAGTTAATTGACGACTCGGCATTGCACGCCGGACACGAAGGGGCAAAAAGCGGTGGCGGGCACTACCGCCTGCGCATCGTTTCCCCCTTTTTCACCGGAAAATCAACCGTCGCCCGCCACCGCCTGGTCTACGACGCTCTTGGCGACTTGATGCGCCATAAAATACATGCGCTGAGCATCAAGTCGCTTACGCCGGAAGAAGTATAATCAGCATTCAAAAAATGCCGCTATCACGATCCACCCTGACTGAAGGAAATCAATCCATGCAGAACCTCTCGAAACTGGCTACCGCACTACTCCTCAGCACGCTGATCTCGGCGCCGGCCTTTGCCGCCGAACCCGCCAAGAGCAAAGCATTTGCCACGGTCAATGGCGTCGCCATCCAGCAGAGCACCGCTGATGCCTTCATTGCCGAGCAAAAAACCCAAGGCGCACAGGACTCGCCTGAGTTGAAGAACGCCGTGCGTGAAGAACTCGTTCGCCGCGAGCTGCTGACCCAGGAAGCCAAAAAGAAAGGCCTCGACAAAAGGCCGGCAGTCGCTGCACAGGCTGAGCTGGCACGCCAAGCCATCTACATTCGCGCCTATATCCAGGACTTCGTGAAGGCGAACCCGATCACCGATGCGCAACTGAAGAGCGACTACGAGACGATCAAGACGCAACTTGGCGGTACTGAATACAAGACACGCCATATCCTGGTCGAAAAAGAAGACGACGCCAAGGCGATCATCGCCAACCTCAAAAAGGGCGTCAAGTTTGAAGAACTGGCCAAGCAGTCCAAGGATCCCGGCTCCAAGGAGAACGGCGGCGACCTCGGCTGGAGCAGCACGGCCAGCTACGTCAAGCCATTCGGCGATGCGCTGGCCAAGCTGGAAAAAGGCAAATATACCGAAACCCCAGTCAAGACCGACTTCGGTTACCACGTGATCCTGCTTGAAGACAGCCGCCCACTGACCCCACCGGTCTTCGACGCGATCAAGACGCAACTTTCCCAGCGCGCCCAGCAACAGCAGATCGAGAAAATGGTGAACGACCTGCGCGCCAAGGCCAAGGTCGAATAAGCTTCCGAATTGCTGCAAACACAAACGCCGGGAAGGTTAATACCTCCCGGCGTTTTTCGTTCACCCGCACAACTCGCCAAGGCTGCATCACTCGCCGACGCTTGGCAGCGGGGAAGCAAAGGGTGAGAATGGGCCGATACCTTTGCCGGCCTTCGAAATCACCATGCGTCTGCTCTCCACCCGAGTTGCTGCCCGAGTTGCTGCCCACTTACTCCTGACTTTCTGCCTGGGAATGCCTTTATCGCAGGCACAGGCGGACGAAGAGGAACGTGAAGGTGATCTCCCCGCGTCCAGCACCGGGGCAATTGCGGAACTTGAAAAACAGATTGCCACACCACTGCCCGCTACCGCCCTGCCGCAGGAACTGTGCATCTTGCTGCACAAGCGCGGCGTAGCGCACTTACGCCTGGGCCACTACGACCAGGCGCTCGACGACTTCAAGCAGGCACTCGACATGAAGCAGGCTGCCTCGCCGGAAAAATGGTGTGACCGCTGGCGGCTTCAGGGAGACATCCATCTCGCCATGCAGTCGACCGGTGACTGGCAAATTGTCGCCGGGTATGCCCAGGCAATCAGCGATGAATATCAAGCCGGCAACCAGTGGCACTATTTTGCGGCACAACTCTGGCTGGTCGACGCGCAGATCAAGCAAGCCGGGCTGCGCAAGGCAGATGAGGCTTTTCAGCGGGCCAGCGAAGTGCTGCCCAAACTGCGGTCGCAAAAGGGATGGGGTGTTTATGGTGCCCATTTTCTTGGTCGCCACAGCAGCTTCGCCGCAAAAATGCAGGAATTGCGCGGCAACCATGTTGAAGCCGAACGATTCCGCCGACAGGCGCTTAGCTATGCCCAGGAATTTCTTGGGACCGTATCCGGCAAGCGATCACCGGAACATCTGGACATTCGCCTGGCAGCTGGCACCCTGACCGAGCGCAAACGACATCTGGCCGGCATTCTTGCCGTACAGGGAAAAACCGGCGAAGCCGAAATACTGGCTCGCCAGGCACTGCAGGAAACGCAAACCCGCTCGGGAAAGAACACCCTGGTCACCGCCAATGCGCTCAGCATGCTGGGCAACATCAAGCTGCAACAGGGGCTGATTGACGAAGCACTTCGCTTACAAGAGAGCGCGCTCGCCGCACTGGAAAACTCCGGCGTCCGCAGCTACTCGACATCCCTTGCCAACCTGCGTATGCAAGTCGGCTTCCTGCTCGGCGTGCAGAACCGCTGGGCCGATGCGTTGAAAGCCTACGAGCAGCGCGATCAGGGGCTGCGCGGCAACGCCGGGCAATACCAAAAAACGGGGGCAAACAACCTCACCTGGGCAATGGCACTGCTCAAAAACCAGCGCACTGAAGATGCCGAAAAAATGTTGCGCAACATCATCAACTGGAACCTGAAAAAGCCCTTCGTCGATCCGCTCTATTTCGCCCACCTGCGCGGCTATCTCGCGGTGGTGCTGGTTGCCGCCGGGAAGAATGAAGCCGCCCTCAACGAATTCCGCGAAGCCTTCCCGGTACTGATGCGCCAGGCAGAAACCGACAACAGCGCAGAAAATGGCGGCTTCGTACGGCAATACCGGCTGCGCCTGATCGCCGAGGGCTACCTCGAACTACTGGCCCGTCTGGCGGGCGAAAAATCGACACCGGGAAATTTCGACGCTGCTGCCGAAGCCTTCAAGATTGCCGAAGTGGCGCGCGGCTCAAGCGTCCAGCAGGCCATTGCCAGCAGCGCAGCACGCGCCAGCCTGCCCGACGCCGCGCTGGCCGAACTGGCGCGCCGAGAACAGGACACGGCCAATCAGATCAGCGCGCTGAACAAGCTGCTGACCCGCCTCGCCTCGGCGCCAGACGAACAACGACTCGACAAGACCATTGCCGATATCCGAACTGACGTTATACGACTGGAGAAACAACACGCAGCCCTGCGCGGCGAGCTGATCGAACGTTATCCGGCCTACGCCGATCTGATCGCGCCAAAGTCGATCGCGCCTGCCGATATCCAGAAGGTATTGCACCGGAATGAAGCCACCGTTGCCATCTATGTTGCCGAGCAGGCCAGCTATGTCTGGACCATCACGCCGACACGCAGTGCATTCCGCACCATCGCACACTCGCGGCTTCAGCTTGACCGGCAGGTCGCTACCCTGCGCCAGGCCTTTGACCTGAGCGGCGACAACGTTCGCCCCTTCGACACGGCAACTGCGCTAAGCGTCTACCGCACGCTGCTGGCACCGGATGAAGCGCTCTGGGCGGATGCCGGATTGCTCAACATCATCCCGCACGGCTCGCTGGGGCAACTGCCCTTCGCCGTCCTGCTCACGGCGCAATCGGCCAGCAAGAACCTTGCTGAGCAGCCGTGGCTGTTGAAAAAAGTGGCCATCGCCCAGCAGCCTTCCGCAGGAACCCTGATTGCCCTGCGCAGCCAGGGCCGCAGCGCAGCGGAACGCCGCCCCTTCATTGGCTTCGGCGACCCGCTTTTCATCATCCAGACATCAGGCAAACCCGCCGCCACGCGCTCGGTTCGCAATCTCGCCGTGGCACCCGTACGCGACGACTTGCCGGGAAAAACCTCGGCTACCGGCGCGCCGCCTGACAGCGAAAGCTCGACACTCCTGCGCGGCTTTTCGCAACTGCCCCCCTTGCCCGACACCTCCGAAGAACTGAACGAGATCGGAAAAACCCTGGGCGCCAATCCAAAAACCGACCTCTTCCTCGGCAAAAATGCAACTGAAAGCAGAGTCAAGAGCAGCGACCTCGCCGCATATCAGGTCGTCGCGTTCGCCACCCACGGCCTCGTTCCCGGCGACCTGCGCGGGCTCGATCAGCCCAGCCTGGCGATGGCCAACCCGACGCTGAGCGACGACCGGACCAACGACGGATTCCTGACCATGAGCGAAGTGCTCGGGCTCAAGCTCAATGCGGATTGGGTCGTGCTCTCGGCGTGCAACACGGCAAGCGGCGACGGCAAGAACGAAGAAGCCGTTTCCGGCCTCGGACGCGCCTTCTTCTTCGCCGGATCGCGCCGCCTGCTGGTGTCCTACTGGCCGGTGGAAACGGTCTCGGCGCGCCTGCTGACCACCGAACTCTTCAAACGGCAAGCCCGGCATCCCGACGAGTCAAAAGCCGAAGCCCTGCGTCATTCAATGCTGCAACTGATGACCCGCTCAAAGGAATACAGCCACCCGGTATTCTGGGCGCCGTTCGGCCTGATCGGTGACGCGGCACGGTAATCGAAAATACGCCCTCCTTTTGCATCCGCACACCACAGCGTATGATGCACAAAATACTGTACATTTTGTACGGCACAGGAGGCCATCATGGGTATTTCCGCAAGCGACGTTATCCCACTCTCGCACGCCCGAGCGAACTTCTCCGAACTGGCCGAAGAAGTCAAAGGCGGTGCTGAGAAGATCATTACCAAGAACGGCGAAAGCTATATCGCCCTGATCGACGCCAGCCGTCTGGACTACTACCACCAGTTGGAGCACGAGCACATTCACCTGTTGCTGATCAACGAAGCCTCCAGGGGACTCGACGATATGGCCACTGGCAAGGCGAAGGACGCCCGCAGCGTGATCCAGTCAATCAAGCGCCGTCGCAGCGTCTGAGTAGTAACGGGGACTGCTTGTGGCGAAAAAACCAGTCGTCAAATTCACCTCGAATTTTGAGCGCAACCTCGAAGACATCGAACTTTTCCTGAGCGATGTGGAGATACCGCAGGTCTTCGACGGCTTGCTGGATGAACTGCTCGAAACGGTGATCCCGAACCTTGAGCGTTTCCCTGAAATGGGCAGGCCATTTTTGGCCCGCCAGCCGCGCTCCGTCGAGACCACGAATGCGCTGGCAACGCTCCGCGCAAAGTTGTCAACGCTGACGCCGGACGCGGACGCCCTGCGCGAATACGTCCTCAAGGATTATCTGCTGCTCTACGCGCCGATTGGAGGAGCGATTTACCTGCTGTCCATCAGGCATCAGCGACAGCTTTCCTTCGACTTCGAAAGCCATTGGGGGCGATAGACCAACGCCAGTCAAGTTCTCTAACTGCGTACTTGACGAAGTCCTGCTTATCAGCGGAACCAGGGAAGCCATACCCCTTTCACCTTAATCCGCCAAGCTTCCGGGGCAGGTTTCGATTTTTTTACTACAACCCTACCCCACCCACTTGCGCGCATTGCGGAACATGCGTAGCCATGGCGAATCTTCGCCCCAAGCGGCCGGGTGCCACGACATCTGCACCGTGCGGAAAACACGCTCGGGGTGGGGCATCATGATCGAGAAGCGACCATCGGCCGTCGTCACGCCGGTAATGCCAGCCGGCGAGCCGTTCGGGTTGGCCGGATAGATTTCGGTCGGCTGGCCGGCATTGTCGAGGTAGCGCATGGCCACCAGAACGCGCGCCTGCTGGTCGACCGAATCGAACTCGGCCTGCCCTTCGCCGTGCGACACAACCACCGGCATGCGGCTGCCGTGCATGCCGGCGAAAAATAGCGACGGCGATTGCGGCACTTCTACCATGGTGAAGCGCGCTTCGAACTGCTCGACCTTGTTGCGCACGAAACGCGGCCAGTCTTGCGCACCGGGGACCAGACCCTTGAGCGCGCTCATCATCTGGCAGCCGTTGCAGACGCCGAGCGCGAAGGTATCGGCGCGGCCAAAAAACGCAGAAAACTGGTCACGTGCGCGACCGTTGAAGAGAATCGTTTTCGCCCAGCCCTGCCCGGCGCCAAGCACGTCGCCGTAGGAGAAGCCGCCGCAGGCGACGGCGCCCTTGAAGTCAGCCAGGCTGACACGCCCGGCGAGGATGTCGCTCATATGCACATCGACCGAAGCAAAACCGGCGCGGTCGAAGGCCGCAGCCATTTCGACATGGCCGTTGACGCCCTGCTCGCGCAGGATGGCGACCTTCGGGCGAGCACCAACATTGACGAACGGCGCCACAATGTTGTCGGCCGGATCGAAACTCAGCGTCGCTGACAGCCCTGTGTCGGCAACATCCAGAATGCGGTCGTACTCTTGCTGCGCGCATTCCGGATTGTCGCGCAGTTGCTGCATGCGGAAACTCGTTTCCGACCAGGCGCGCTGCAGATCAACACGCTTCTCGCGCAGCGCTATTTTGGCGTTGCGGATAACGCGCACTTCGTCCCACGGATTGGGCGCACCGATAAACTGCGTGCAAATACCCAGGCCAGCTGCGCGCAGAATATCCATCACCGCGCTACGATCGGTGCGGCGGATCTGCACAACGGCACCGAGCTCTTCAGTGAACAAGGCGCGCATCAGCAATTCAAAGGAACGACCGGCCAATAGATCAGGCTTCTTCTCGCTGCCATCGACATCGTTCATCAGCGGGTCGTAGCACAGGCCGTCCATGTCGATGGAGACACCGCAGTGCGCGGCGAAAGCCATCTCGGTGACGGCGGCAAAGAGCCCGCCATCGGATCGGTCGTGGTAGGCGAGCAGCAGATTGTCGCTGGCAAGTTTTTGTATCGCACCGAAGAAGGCGGCAAGGCGCGCCGGTTCATCCACGTCCGGTGCGTCGCTGCCGGTGGCGTTGAACACCTGTGCCAGCGCCGAACCCCCGAGACGATTCTTGCCGGCACCGAGATCGATCAGCAGCAGATCACTTTCACCGGCGTCGAGCACCAGCTGCGGCGTCAGCGTACGGCGTGCATCCTGGACGCGGGCAAAGCCGGTGACGATCAGTGACAGCGGTGAAACGACCTGCTTCTTCTCGCCTTTGTCATCCCATGCCGACCGCATCGACAGCGAATCCTTGCCGACCGGAATCGACACGCCAATCGCCTGGCACAGATCGGACACTGCGCGCACCGTATCGAACAGGCGGGCATCCTCACCCGGCGCGCCGGCGGCGGCCATCCAGTTGGCCGACAGCTTCACATCGCCGAGCTTCTCGATCGCGGCGGCGGCGATATTGGTCAGCGCCTCGCCGATGGCCATGCGCCCGGAAGCCGGTGCGTCGAGCACGGCGAGCGGCGTGCGCTCGCCCATAGCGAAGGCTTCGCCGAGATAGCCCTGATAGCCCATCAGCGTCACCGCGACATCGGCCACCGGGACCTGCCACGGGCCGACCATCTGGTCGCGCGCGGTGAGGCCGCCAACGCTGCGGTCGCCGATTGAAATCAGGAAAGTTTTATCAGCAACAGCCGGCAGACGCAGCACGCGGTAGGCGGCGTCCTTCAGTTCAACCGAAGTCGGATCAAAAGGCACGCTCAGCGGCGGCAGATGCACGACGTCGCGCGTCATGCGCGGCGGTTTGCCGAGCAGCGCGTCCATATCCATGTCGACCGGGTTGTTGGCGAAATGGCGGTCGGCGACGATCAGGCGCTTTTCGCTGGTCGTTGCGCCAACCACGGCAAACGGGCAACGCTCACGCTCGCACAGATGCGCGAATTCCTCCAGGCGCGACGGCGGGATGGCCATCACGTAACGTTCCTGCGCCTCGTTGCACCAGATCTCGGCCGGCGACATGCCCGGCTCTTCGATCCTGATCTCGCGCAGTTCAAAACGCGCACCACAGCCGGCGCCGTGCGCCAGCTCGGGCAAGGCATTCGAGATGCCGCCGGCACCGACGTCGTGGATCGACAGAATCGGATTGCCGTCGCCGGCCAGCGAACCATCGCCTTGCGGCGCGCCCATCTGCCAGCAACGGTCGATCACTTCCTGTGCGCGCCGCTGAATCTCCGGATTGCCGCGCTGCACCGAGGCGAAATCGAGGTCTTCGGTGTTGCTGCCGGTCGTCATCGAACTCGCGGCACCGCCCCCCAGACCGATCAGCATGCCGGGGCCGCCAAGCTGCACCAGTAACGTTCCGGCCGGGAAGGTCTCGGCCTTGAACGACTGGCTGTCCTCGATATTGCCGAGGCCACCGGCAATCATGATCGGCTTGTGATAGCCCTTGACCTCGCCGCCGACCAGCTGCTCGTAGGTGCGGAAGTAGCCGGTCAGGTTCGGACGGCCGAATTCGTTGTTGAAGGCGGCGGCGCCGATCGGCCCTTCGAGCATGATGTCGAGCGCCGAGGCGATGCGTGACGGACGGCCGTAGGCAGCGGTCTGCGCTTCCCACGGCTGCAATGCGGAGGGGATATTCAGGTTGGATACCGAGAAGCCGCAGAGACCGGCCTTCGGCTTCGAGCCGCGCCCCGTCGCGCCCTCGTCGCGAATCTCGCCGCCCGAACCGGTCGCTGCGCCGGGGAAAGGTGAAATCGCCGTCGGGTGATTGTGCGTCTCGACCTTCATCAGGATGTGCGTCAGCGCATCACTGTAAGCGTAGCCGCCGTCGGCACGCGGATGAAAGCGCGGCAGGGTCGCGCCTTCGATCACCGACGAGTTGTCGGAGTAGGCGACGACGGTGCCTTGCGGATGCGCCTGGTGCGTCTCGCGGATCATGCCGAACAGCGTATCCTGACGCGGCGCGCCGTCGATCACCCAGGAGGCATTGAAGATCTTGTGCCGGCAATGCTCGGAATTGGCCTGCGCGAACATCATCAGCTCGACATCAGTCGGATTGCGCCCGGTCTTGACGAACAGATCGACGAGGTAATCGACCTCATCCTCCGACAGCGCCAGCCCGAGCCGGCTGTTGGCCTCGACCAGCGCCGCACGGCCACCGCTCAACAAATCGATGCTGGCCAACGGCTGCGGCGAAAAATGGCGGAAGAGATCGGCTGTCTGCGCAAAATCGCCAAGCACGGTTTCGATCATGCGGTCATGGATCAGCGCAACGATACGCGCACGGTCTTCTGCCGACAGCGCGCCCCGCTTCGCTTCAATGCGGTAAGCGATACCGCGCTCGATGCGCTCAATGGCATCAAGGCCGCTGTTCCACGCAATGTCAGTGGCCTTTGACGACCACGGCGAAATCGTACCGACACGCGGCGTCACGAGGAACAACTCAGCCCGCCCGGCGTCCTCGCTGGCACGCTCTTCAAGCAAGGCCGCAAGCTGCGCGCGCTGCTCGCCAATCAACGGCCGGCTGAGCACGGCAAAATGCCAGTATTCGGCACTCGCCACGCTGGCGCCCGGCACAGCACTCGCAATGGCTTGCTGCACGCCCTGCAAACGAAAAGCAGAAAAAGCGGGAGCCCCGCGAAGGAAAATGATGTCGGCCATGATTTTGAGCGGAAAAATGCAGGAAAACCTGCGTCAGAACAGCGGAAGGCGCAATTATAGCCCACCCCTGCAGCACCCTGCGCCGTGCCGCACGCAGCAAGGCAATTAACCTACCGCAGAGGCGCAGAGGACGCAGAGATGGCGCAGAGAAAATCAAATTCTTGCCTGTATTTTTCTTTTCTCTGCGTTTCCTCTGCGCCTCCGCGCCTCTGCGTTGGGTTTAAGGTCTAATGCAATCGCCCTGCACATAGCAAGGCACTGACCATCCGATATTTTTTCGGCTAGTATCCTCACATGAGCTCAGCACCCCCACCTTCCACACCGCTCTACCTTGCCGCAGACCTGCGTGCCGTCGAAGCATCAGCCGCCGACCAACCGCTGATGCAGCGCGCCGGGCTGGCTGCGGCCGACCTCGCCAGCGCACTATGTAGCGACGAGGGCGCGGCAATCCTCGTTCTCGCCGGCCCCGGCAACAACGGCGGCGATGCTTTCGAAGCGGCCTGCCACCTGCGCCGGCGCTTCTACGAAGTCAGCGTCGTTTTTACCGGCGATGTAAAAAAACTACCGACTGATGCTGCTGCCGCCTACCAGCGCTTCCTCGGCACCGACGGCAGCGCACTGAACAGCATTCCTGAAAACGCCCGCTGGTCGCTGATCATCGACGGCCTGTTCGGCATCGGCCTGCAGCGCGAAGTCAGCGGCCGGCCAGCCGAACTGGTCGTGGCGGCCAATGCGCTTGCCGCTCGCGATCGTTGCCCGCTGCTCGCACTCGACTGCCCAAGCGGCCTCGACGCCGACACCGGCCAGCTGCGCGGCGCAGCGATACGCGCCAGCCACACGATCAGCTTCATCGCCGGCAAACCGGGGCTGTACACCAGCGACGGCCCGGATTATTGCGGCGAGGTTTCTATCGCCACGCTCGGTCTCGACGCGCCGGAACTTGCCGCACCGTCCGGCGCAACCATCGGCCGCGATCTGTTCTCCGCACACCTGCAGCCGCGCGCCCGCAACAGCCACAAGGGCAGTCACGGCAATGCCGGCATTCTCGGCGGGGCGAGCAGCATGGTCGGCGCCGCTTTTCTTGCCGGGCGTGCCGCGCTCAAGCTCGGCAGCGGCCGCGTCTATCTTGGCCTGCTCGACCCGCAGGCGCCGGCCTTCGACCCGGTTCAACCCGAACTGATGCTGCGCCAGCCGGAGGCGCTGCTTACCGCGGGTTTCGCCACCGGCCTCAGTGCACTTGCCTGCGGCCCGGGCATGGGCAACAGTCATCAGGCCATCACCCTGCTTGAGGAAGCCTGCACGCTCGACCTGCCGCTGCTGCTCGACGCCGATGCGCTCAACCTGGTTGCCGCCGAAGGCAATCTGCAAGTCGCACTGGCCTCACGCAGCAGCCTTACCCTGCTCACGCCGCACCCGGCCGAAGCCGCCCGCCTGCTTGGCCGCGACACTGCCGACATCCAGGCCGACCGCATCGCCGCCGCACTCGAAATCGCCACCCGCTACAACGCCCACGTCGCGCTCAAGGGCTGCGGCACGATCGTCGCCACGCCGGACGGCCGCTGGTTCATCAACACCACCGGCAACCCCGGCCTCGCCTCGGCCGGCACCGGCGACGTGCTCACCGGCTTCATCACTGCCCTGCTCGCGCAGGGCTGGCCGGCACTTGAGGCGCTGCTTGCCGCCGTGCACCTGCACGGCGCGGCAGCCGATGAACGGGTTGCTGCAGGCGTCGGCCCGATTGGCCTGACCGCCGGTGAGTTGATCGACCACGCCCGCATCGGCTTCAACTGCTGGATCAACGGTGCTCGATAGGACGCAGCACCCGCTGCGCGGCGTCGTTCTCTTTCTCGCAGCCGTATTCCTGTTTGCCGCACTTGATGCCACGGCGAAATACATGAACGCCTTCTTCGCCGTGCCGCTGCTCGTCTGGGCGCGCTATCTGGTGCATTTCGTCATCATGCTGGTTTTCATGGCGCCGGGCATGGGGCGCGAAATCATCGTCACACGACGCCCCTGGCTGATGAGCTTTCGCGCCTTGATGCTGGTCGGCGTCACACTGCTCGCGCAGCTGGCGCTGAAAACGCTGCCGCTCGCCGAAACAACCGCACTGGTTTTCATCACCCCGCTGCTCGTCGCGCTACTGGCCGGCCCGCTACTCGGCGAGCAGGTTCGCCGCAGCACCTGGCTGATCACGCTCGTCGGATTTGCCGGCGTATTGCTGATCGCGCGGCCAGGCGGCGCGCTATTCGGTACAGGGGTGGCCTACGCGCTGGGTGCGGCGCTCTGCTACGCCATCTATCAGATCCTCACACGCAAGCTGGCTGCTACCGAACATCCCAACCGCCTGCTCTTCTACACCGCGCTGATCGGCACGCTGTCGATGTCGCTGACGCTGCCGGCCTACTGGGACGGGCAGATACCGACACTGCCACAGGGGCTGCTGATCGTCTCGCTCGGGCTGTACGGCGGCATCGGCCACTTCATGCTGATCCGCGCCTTCCGCGAAGCGCCGGCATCGACGCTCTCGCCGCTGCTCTATGTCCAGTTGATCTGGGCGACACTGCTCGGCTGGTGGGTTTTCGACCAACTCCCTGACCTGCTGGCCATCGTCGGCATGCTGATCATCGGCGCCTCGGGGCTGAGTCTGGCGATTCGTAGCAGACGCTGAAATATGCGCAACGATTTCTGCCGGAAAACGCAGAAGGAACGGACGTAAAACAGGCAGCGCCGGAATGCTCGCTGCCTTTTGTGTAGCGCAACAAAGTTACACACAGTTTCTGTGGATAAGCCTGTGCAGTTGTTCCTTCACCGAGCAAAAAACCCTTGCCGACAGGTCGCTTGCCGGCGCTGCCCAATAAACGTGCAGCGCCGGCATAAGCGAGTTCACTTACCCGCTACTTCGCCGGCTGGTCGCGCAGTTCGCGACGCAGGATCTTGCCGACGTTGGTCTTCGGCAGATCGGTACGAAACTCGACCTGACCCGGCACCTTGTAACCGGTCAGGTGTTCGCGACAGTGGGCGATCAGCGT
>JBIKLY010000056.1:0-24000 GCA_044359525.1 Rhodocyclaceae bacterium
AGTGTACAAACACGTGCATGCCAATCTCGATCAGGCGCGGGTGATGGAGAACATTCAGGCGGCGCAGAAGCTGTTCAAGCACACCCAACTGGGCATCAGCCTGACACCGATGCCGGAATGCCTGCCTTCGCTGCCGGCGACGATTGACTGGCTGCACGCCCAGGGCATCAAGGCGCTGACCATGTCGCCGACCCTTTACAACCGTGGCGGCAGCCTGCAAGCGCACGAACTGGCCAGCGCCCGGCTGCGCCGGATGATCGACCAGTACCAGCTGCGTTCGCAGGAATTCGACTTCATCCCCAGCCCCCTGGAAATCTTTCAGCAGTGGCGCAGCAACCGCTTCAAGTGCATCCCGCGCAACGTCGACGTATTCGTCGCGGCGACCGGTGATTACCTCTATTGCTACAACGACGTCGGCCACAAGCACAGCATCGGTCACGTGGCGGATCTGGGTATCCGCGAGTTACTGACGGCCCGTGAACGCATGGCGCCGATTCCCGAATTGTGCGACGGATGCAATATGCGCAAGCGCTATGGCGCCAGCGAGCTGGTCACTGCCGGCATTTCCTTCGCGCGCAGCAAGCTGAGGCAGGCGGCGTGACGGCCGCGGTATCGATCCGGATTGTCTGCCGGGCTTAAGTCAGGTTTAAGAAAACCTTCTTAAGCTGGGCGCAAATCATCACTCATGGATCCACCATGCAGACTGCACAACGCAACGTGTTTGAAACCCGTACCCCTTCAATTTCCGTCACCCATGCCGTCGCCGGTTCGCCGCGCCGGGAGGCGGCGGAATCATTCGTCAGAAAAGCATTTGCCCAACGCTACGGCGCCGATGTTTCATCCTTCGCCCCCAATCTCCTGCTGGTCGAACAGCAGCAGCGGCTGATTGCCGTTACCGGCTGGCGTGCGGCGAGCGCTGACGCGCTGTTCCTCGAACGCTACCTGGACGTGCCGATCGAGCTGGCGATGGCGCAGTTGGCCGATCAGACCGTCGTGCGCGAACGGATTGTCGAAGTCGGCAATCTCGCGGCAGAAAAGGCCGGCGGCAGCATCCAGATCATTCTCACGCTGTCCCGGCATCTGCACAGCCTGGGCTATGAATGGGTGGTGTTCACCGCCACCCAGGAACTGGTCGGGATTTTTTCCCGCCTCGGCCTGCCCTTGCTGGCGCTGGCCAAAGCCGACCCGGAACGGCTTGGCGACGCAGCCGGGAATTGGGGGAGCTATTACGACACCCAGCCGATCATCGTTGCCGGGCGTATTCAAATGGCGCTCGATCGAACGGGGCAGCGGCCATCCCCCATTTCTGCGAAAGGGCTCGGGGCGTGAGCGGCGAACGCCTGTTCGCCGCGCTGGCCGGGCGTCTGCCGGATGCCGTGGTGCTGCGCGGTGCGACACAGACCTGGCACGCGGCAGCCGTAATCGAAACCATCAATGCCCTGGCGGCACGGCTGACCGCTGGCCGCGTCGTTGCCGTCCTCGCCGATAACAGTCCGGCCTGGGCGATGGCCGACCTGGCGGCGCTGGCTGCCGATGCGGTGCATCTGCCGCTGCCTGCTTTTTTCAGCCCGGCGCAAATAGCGCATGTGTTGACGCAGACCGGCGCCGATACGCTGCTCACCGATCAGCCGGCGCGCATCGCTGCGCTTGACCTGGGCTTTGTCGCCACGGGTAAATGGGCCGATCTGATCTGGATGCAGCGTGTCGCCGCGCCGGTCACGCTGCCTGCCGGAACAGTAAAAATATCCTTCACCTCAGGCAGCACCGGCACGCCGAAAGGCGTCTGCCTGAGCGCCGCCGGGCTGATGGCCACCGCCGAGGCGCTGACTTCGCGGCTCGCCGAGCTGCCGATCACGCAACATTTGGCCGTACTGCCGCTGGCCCTGCTGCTCGAAAATGTGGCCGGTATTTACGCGCCGCTCCTGCGCGGCGCCGAGATCCAGCTGCCGGGTCTGGAAAAGCTGGGCTGGCGCGGCATGGCCGGCTTCGATCCAGCCGCCTTGCAGCGGGCCGTCGAGGCGGCGCGCCCGCACAGCCTGATTCTCGTACCCGAACTGCTCAAGACGTGGACGCTGTACCTCAGCGCCAGCGGCCAGCGTGCGCCGGCCGGTCTGGTTTTTGCAGCGGTCGGCGGCGCGCGCGTCGATCCGGCCCTGCTGCTGCGCGCGCGGGCGCTCGGCATTCCGGCCTATCAGGGCTACGGCCTGACCGAGTGCGGCTCGGTGGTCAGCCTCAATTGCCCGGGCGACGATCGCGCGGGTGTCGGCCGTCCGCTGCCGCATGTACGCCTGCGCATCGACGCCGGCGAAGTGCAAGTCAGCACGCCGGCTTTTCTCGGCTATCTGGATACCGCCGCGGCACAGCCGGCACCCGCAACAGAATTTGCCACCGGCGACCTCGGCCAGCTCGACGAGCAAGGTCACCTGCACCTGTCCGGCCGCAGCAAGAACCTGTTGATCACTTCCTATGGCCGCAACATCGCCCCGGAATGGGTCGAGGCGGCGCTGCTCGCCCAGCCGGCGATTGCCCAGGCCATGGTCAGCGGCGACGCACGCCCCTGGCTGAACGCCGTGCTGGTTGCCGCCCCCGGCGCGACGCACGGCGATCTGCGTGCCGCCGTCGCGCAAGCGAACACTACGCTCCCCGACTACGCGCAAATCGGCGGCTGGATTACCGACGAGCCATTCACGCTGGCCAACGGCCGCGCCACCGGCAACAGCCGGCCGGTGCGCAGCGCCATTGCCACGCACCACGCCGCCGCACTGGTGGCGCTTTATGAAGAGGACAGGGCGATTGGATTTTGATTTCAAAACCTACCGCAGAGGCGCAGAGACGCAGAGATGACGCAGAGAAAGTCAGATTCATGCCGCATTTTGTTTTTCTCTGCGTCATCTCTGCGTCCTCTGCGCCTCTGCGTTGGGTTCGATTTTTAAATGCAATTGTTCTGATGACAAAAAGGAATACACCGATGCCGTTCTATGAGCAACTGATTGCCGCCACCAGCGCCGAGCGCGAGCAGCTGCTTGCCGCACCGATCATCGCCGACTGCCTGCAGGGTCGGGTCACGCGGGCGGGCTATCTGGCCTTCCTCGGCCAGGCCTACCACCACGTCCGCCACACCACGCCCTTGCTGATGTCGGTCGGCGGGCGTCTGCCCGAGCGTCTGGCCTGGCTGCGCAGTGCCGTCGCCGAGTACATCGCGGAAGAAATCGGCCACGAAGAATGGATCCTCAACGACATTGCCGCCGCCGGCGGTGACGCCGCTGCCGTGCGCGCCAGCCAGCCCGAGCTGCCGGCCGAACTGATGGTCGCCTACGCCTACGATCTGGTGAACCGGGGCAATCCGGCCGGCTTCTTCGGCATGGTCTTCGTCCTTGAAGGCACCAGCGTGGCGCTCGCGCTGATGGCGGCCGACCGTATCCAGCAGGCGCTTGACCTACCGGGCAAGGCCTTCTCCTACCTGCGTTCGCACGGCACGCTCGACCAAGAGCACACCAAACACCTGGCCGAACTGCTCGAACAGATGGACGCCGCCGACCAGCAGGAAGTCGTGCGTTGCGCGCGGATTTTTTACCGGCTGTACGGCGACATTTTCCGTGCCCTGCCGAGCGCGGAGCAAGCAGCATGCAACTGAACCACGCGCGTATTCTGCTGACCGGCGCCAGCGGCGGCCTCGGCCAGGAACTCGCGCGCCAGCTGACCCAGGCCGGCGCCAAGGTGCTGCTCGCCGGCCGCGATGCGCAGCGGCTGGCGGCGATTGGCGCCGAGCTGGCCGGGCAGGGCGCCGGCGTATCGAGCGTGCGCGCCGATCTCAACCAGCCCGAAGGGATCGCCGCGGCGGTCGGCGCGGCGCGCGAATTCGGCGTCAATGTGCTGATCAACAATGCCGGCGTCGGCGCCTTCGGCCTGTTCGAGCAGCAGCAGTGGGCGACCGTCGAGCAGGTGCTGGCGACCAATCTCGAAGCGCCGATGCGCCTGACGCACGCCCTCCTGCCGTGGCTCAAGGCGCAACCGGCGGCGGCCATCGTCAACGTCGGCTCGACTTTCGGCAGCCTGCCGTTCCCCGGTTTTGCCGCCTACTCGGCGGCCAAGGCCGGTCTGCGCGGCTTCTCGCAGGCTCTGCGCCGCGAGCTGGCCGACTCCGAAGTGGCCGTCATCCACCTGGCGCCGCGCGCCATCGACACGCCGCTCAATACAAGTGCCGTCAATCAGCTCAACCGCGCACTGAACAACCGCAGCGACACCAGCGAAGCGGTCGCCCGGCAAATCGTCGCTGCTTTGCGGCGCGGCGTCGGCGAACACCATTTCGGTTTTCCCGAACGCCTGTTCGCCTGGCTCAACGGCGTCGCCCCGGCGCTGATCGACCGCGGGCTGGCCGGCAAGCTGGCCATCGTCAAGCAACACGCGCCTTCTGAATAACCGCAACGAAAGGACTCATCATGCAGCCGACCCTACGTAAGCTTCTCGTACTTCCCCTGTTCCTCTCCTGCAGCAGCCTGACCCTGGCGGCGACGCCGGAAGAGCTGATTCGCCCGATCCAGGAGCAATGGGCCGAGATCAAGTATCACCAGCCGGAGAAACAGCAGGCCGAGAAATATAATGTGCTGGCCCAGCAGGCGCGCAAGATCACCGAGGCCAACCCGAACCTGGCCGAAGTGCTGATCTGGGAGGGTATCGTCGTCTCCAGCGAAGCCGGCGCGAAAGGCGGCCTCGGCGCGCTGTCGCTGGCCAAGGAGGCCAAATTGCGTCTCGACGAAGCGCTCAAGCTCAACGACAAGGCGCTCAACGGCTCGGCCTATACCAGTCTGGCGACGCTCTACGCCAAGGTGCCGGGCTGGCCGATCGGCTTTGGCGACAAGGAGCGTGCCGAGGAGTATTTCAAGAAATCGCTGGCCATCAACCCAGGCGGTATCGACCCCAATTTCTTTTACGCCGAGTACCTGATCGACCGCGATCGCCCCGCCGAAGCGCGTACGTATCTCGAAACCGCCCTCAAGGCGGCGCCGCGTCCCGGCCGTGAACTCGCCGACAGCGGCCGCCGGCAGGAGATCCAGGCACTGCTCGGCAAACTGGGCAAGGATGGCAAGTAGGTCGGGTTAGCGACAGCGTAACCCGACGCAAGCGGTGTCGTCGGGTTACGGTCTGACGACCTAACCCGACCTACTTGGCCTAAGTAAGTGCAACCCCCTTAAGCCTCGTTTAATCCGCCACGACCATACTGCAATCTTTACGGCGAGAGCAGCCGGAGCGAGGGAGCACACATGCGGGTAACGACAATGCAGTCCGGTCAACTGATGACGACCGAGGGGGCCAATCGCGCGTTGTGCGCGCTGCTGGTCACGGCGAGCGTGGTGCTGCTCATCGGCCAGTACACCGACCTTGACCTGTTGCTGGCCGACTTCTATTTCGATACCGGGCTGCGCGATTTTCCGTGGCGGAAAAGCTGGTTCGCCACTGATTTCATGCATGGTTCGGTGAAGAACGTCCTCAACTGGATCGGTTATCTTATCCTTGCTGTCGCGCTGCTGGATCTGGCGTATCCAGTCGGCAGGCTGACGTCGCTGGCCCGCATGCAGTTGCGCATCGTGGCGCTGGCACTACTGATCGCTCCGTTGATCGTAAATACCCTGAAACAGGAATCCAGTCTGCACTGTCCGTGGTCGATCGACCGCTACGGCGGCGGCGAGCCACTGCTCAGGGTGCTCGACTGGGTGCCGCCGGGCTGGCATGCCGGGCACTGCTTTCCCGCCGGTCACGCCAGTACTGGCATGTGGCTGGCCGCGCTTGCGGTGTTCTGGCTGCCGGACAATCCGCGCCGTGCCTTTGCCGTTTTTCTCGGTGGCAGCGGTGTCGGCCTGTTACTCGGCTGGGTACAGCAGATGCGCGGCGCGCATTTTCTGACGCATACGCTGGCCACCGCATGGATTACCAGCGCCGTTCTGCTGGTGCTGATCGTTGTCGTGCCGCGCCTGCGCCTTCTGGCGCACGGTTCGCTGCTGCACGTGCTGTGCCCTGCCAGCTGCGGTGTGGCGTGGGCGGGGCGCAAGGGCCGGTAGTATTGACCCGCATTTCTTTTGCGGCGAATATCTATCGGCCATGATCGCCGCGCCGCAGTGCCCGCAGCTGCCGTCAGACAAATCGAACAAGGACAGAAAACAAGTGCGCATTCTGCTGGTTGAAGATGATTCATTACTCGGCGACGGCATCCGTGCCGGCCTGAAGCTGGCCGACTATGCCGTCGACTGGGTGCGCGACGGCGAAGCCGCGCGTCTCGCGCTGCTTGATCATGATTATGACGCCTGCGTTCTCGATCTCGGCTTGCCGCGACGCGATGGTCTGTCCGTCCTGAAAGACCTGCGCGCCAGCGGCAATGCGTTGCCGGTGCTGATCCTGACGGCGCGCGACACCAGCGCCGACAAGATCGCCGGGCTGGACACCGGTGCCGACGACTACCTGACCAAACCCTTTGATCTGCCTGAGTTGCAGGCGCGCTTGCGCGCTCTGATTCGCCGCGCCAGCGGCTCGCCGACGCCGACCTTGAGTCATGCCGGCGTTGTGCTGGATCCGGCGAGCAAACGAGTGACGCAGGGCGGGCAGGCGGCGACGCTCTCGGCCCGCGAATACGCCCTGCTACACGACTTGTTGCTCAACAAGAACCACATCCGCACGCGCGCCCAGCTGGAGGAAAGCCTCTACGCCTGGGGCGAGGAAGCCGGCAGCAACACGGTCGAGGTCTATATTCACCACCTGCGCCGCAAATTCGGCGCCGACTTCATCCGCACCATACGCGGCCTTGGTTATCAACTGGGGGACTCGACCTGATGGCTGGCCCCTTGCCCGGTTCGCAGCCCGCTTTGCCGCATACCTCGCTGCACGGCTGTCGCGCACGATCGCTGCGCTGGCGCCTGCTCCGTTCGATGACGATCGCCACCCTGCTGATCTGGGGGCTTGCCGCCGCATTGAGCTATCGTCAGGCACGTCAGGAAGTCCGCGAACTGATGGATGGGCAGATCGCCAAATCAGCCCGCCTGCTGCTCGCCCAGGTGCAAAACAACGAGGATCATCTGGCCGACCTGTCGGCCAATATGGCGGCGCTACGCGGCGTCAAGGTGCGGCGTAACGAACTGACGCTGGAGTTCCAGATCGGGCGCGCCGACGGCACACTGCTTGCCCGTTCGGCAAATGCGCCGGCCACGCCACTTACCGGCGACCTCGGCTACGCCAACATTGTTCACGAAGCGCACCCGTGGCGCAGCCTGATCCTGAGCACCGAGAACGGCGCCTACCGCATCCAGGTAGCGCAGTCGATCAGCCAGCGTGACAAGGAAGCCCTTGAAATTGCCCGGAAAACGGTACTCCCGCTCGGTGTGCTCTTTCCGCTGCTGCTGGTACTGATTTATTTCTCGGTGCGGCGCGGACTCAAGCCGCTCGACGATCTGGCCAGCGATGTCGCGACGCGCTCGCCGGAAAACCTCAAGGAGCTGAGCGGTGATGCCGCGCCGCTCGAAGCGCAGCCGCTGGTCATCGCACTCAATCAGTTGCTGCTCCGGCTCGGAATGACGCTGGAAAATGAACGACGCTTCACCGCTGACGCGGCGCACGAGCTGCGTACGCCGCTCGCCGCAGTGAAAGTCCAGGCGCAGGTGGCGCTGGTCAGCAGCGATGCAGACGACCAGCGCCACGCCCTGAGCCAGGTGCTGGCCGGTGCGGATCGTGCGACGCACCTTGTTGAACAGTTGCTGCGCATGGCCCGGCTCGACCCGTTGGCCCGTCTGCCCGCACCGCGCGAAATCGACCTCGGCGAACTGGCGCGCCGGACGGTCGCCGATTTATACGAAACGGCCCGCGCGGGCGCACAGAACATCGATCTGGAGATTGCCGACGCGATGCCGCGGGTGAACGGTGACAGCGATTTGCTTGGCGCTGCACTGCGCAACCTGCTCGACAACGCGCTGCGCTACGCACCGGCGGGCAGCAAGATCACTGTTTACGTACGAGCCGAGCACGGCGAGCCGCTGCTGGGGGTGATGGATGAGGGCGAGGGCGTGCCGCCCGAGGAATTGCCGCGTCTGGTCGAGCGTTTTTATCGCGGCCGTGAGACGAGCGCTGAAGGCAGCGGCCTCGGCCTTGCCATCGTGCGCCGCATTGCCGAACTGCACGGCGCCCGTCTCGAAATGTGCAACCGGCAAGGTGCTGGTTTCGATGTGCGTCTGCGCTGGCACGCCGTGCCGGTGACGGCTGATTGACGCAGCGCCGGTTATGTTATCCGTTTATTGACATGGTCTGGAAGGCGCGGCGATACTTGCCTGCAGGCAAACCCGTGGAGTCAGCGTGTTCAGGTTTCTGCCGTCTGGCGTCCGGCGCGGCGCGCTGTTGCGAACGAAAAGGATGATATGTCTGAAGAAAACCAGTTTTTCCGGCCGGTAAAAGACTTCTGCCAGCGCCAGGTCGTGACCTGTTCTGCCGACGACCCGCTGGTCGACGTCGTCGGCATCATGCGCACGCGCAACATCTCCAGTATTGTCGTCGTCGACGGCGCGTCGCCGACGGGCATTTTCACTGACCGCGATTTGCGCAACAAGGTCGTCGCCGCCGGTATCAGCGCCGATCGGCTCAAGGTGCGCGACATCATGAATTCGCCCCTGTCGACCATCGGCGAAGACGACCTGCTCTACGAAGCGCTTTACCGCATGTCAAAGCAGAAGATCCACCGGCTCGGCGTCGTCGATCACCAAGGGCATCTCGCCGGCATCATCACCGATACCGACATCCTGCGCCTGCAGGCGCATTCGCCGCACCAACTGGTACTCGACATCGAGAAGGCCGGCAAGCTCGAAGATCTGAAGCCGCTGCATGCACGCATCCAGGCGCTGGTGCTGCACCTTTCCGGCACCGGCATCGGCATCCGCGACCTGGTGCGCCTCATCGCCCACCTGAACGACCAGATCGTGCTGCGCCTGATCGGCCTGCTGCGCGCCGAATGGTTCGACGACATCGCCGACGACAGCTACGCCTTCCTCGTGCTCGGCAGCGAAGGCCGCAGCGAGCAGACACTGGCTACCGACCAGGACAATGCCATCGTCTACGCCGATGATCTCAGCCCGGCGCAGATCAAGCGCATCGAGGAGTTCTCGCAGGCACTGATCGACGGCCTGATCGCCATCGGCGTCCCGCCCTGTCCGGGCGGCATCATGGCCAAGAACCCGGCCTGGCGTCGCAGCCTGAGTCAGTGGCAGACCCAGCTCGTCAAATGGATGAGTACACCGGTTCCGGAACACATCCTGGCTTGCAGCACCTTTATCGACCTGCGTACCGTGCATGGCAATCCACGTTTTGAACAGCAGCTGAAGCAGCAGATCTACGCGCAGTCGGATGCCAACAACCTGTTCCTCATGCGCATGGTCGAGGGCGGTCTGCGTTTCGCGCCGCCGCTTGGCTGGTTCGGCAAGATCAAGGGAGAGGGCAAGGGCGAACACTCGGGCGAGCTCGAAATCAAGAAGGCCGGTATCTTCGCCATTACCGACGGCATCAAGGCGCTGGCCATCCAGGGAAAGCGCCTCGAAGGCAGCACCTCGCAGCGGCTCGATGCACTGCGCGCGGCGGGTACGATGCGCGACAAGGAGGCGGTCGACCTTCAGGAGAGTTTCGAATTTCTGGTGCGGATGCGGCTGCGCGGGCAGGTCGAAGACATTGGCGCCGGCCGCGAACCCGACAACTACATCCGCCTCGACCGGCTCAATATTATGGAACAGGGCCAGCTGAAGATCGCGCTGACCGGCGTCGAGAAATTCCAGTCGTACATCAAGCACCACTTCGGACTGCACCTGGTCAGTAGCTAAGCATTAGCGCCACGCGGCGCAGGATTTTCCCGTTCGAATTTTCTCGTTGATTGACTACTGGATCGCAAACGGATTTTTAGCGCCAGCAAACATGTTCTCCAGCAGCTTTTGTTCCTGACCTTCAATGCAGTCAAGAAACTCGGTCGCATCGCCCATCTGGCGAAAGGCTGCGAGGCCGTTTTCCAGAAACTCGTGTAACTCACTTAGCCCGGCAAAGTGTGCCGGCCCGCGCATCAATTTGAGTGCTTTGCTCAACAGAGATTTCTCTGCAAGCAGCTTCATGGCTTCGCCGATTTCGCGCATCAGGACGATCTGGCGCTGCCGCTCGGGTCGGCGGCGAACGGCGCGATAGGCCGTGGTGTAGGCGTTTTCGTCGATGTCTCCGATGCGTCCCGCCGCGCGCAGTTCAAAGACCATCGCCAAATCGAGCCGTTCGGTCAGCGCATCGAGTTCGACGGCCAGCGCGATGGTACGCAGGGCCGAGGCCGGCAGCATGGCGACCAGCATCGGCAGGATGCGTTCGACCTCTTCATCGCGGCTGCTGAAATCCTTGGGGCCATAGAGATCCGCGAGGAAAAACTGCGCCGCTTTCCCGTAGCGTTCGCTGTGCAGCAGGTCGGCGTAACTTCTGGCCAGTCGCTCGGCCTGCCAGACACGCAGGCGCAGACGATCGCGCGCCAAATCCGCCTCGGCATTGGCCTGCTGACGCAGTGTTTTTGCAGTTTGCAGATGCTTGCGCAGCGCCGCTGCGCTCTGCTGTTTCTCGTCATTGTGAGTTGGGTTTTCCATGGCATCGGATTATGCGCCGCCCACCAAACGGTGTTTAGAGGAATTCCACTAACGGCCTGCCGGCCGGCGGCATAGACTTGGTATAAACATGGGGTGAGAAAACCGAGGAGAACCTTTATGGATGTTACCGATTCGCTGGCGGCGAGTTTTGCCCGTTTGCAGCGCGCTGCGCGCAGCCATCCGGAATCGGCGCGCGCCGAGCGCGAGCGGCGCCTGTCAGCCCTCGAACGTCTGCTGCGCGACAACGCCGGGCGGATTGCCGCTGCGGTGAGCAGCGATTTCGGCCACCGTTCGAGCGCCGAAACGCGCTTGCTTGAGTTGTTCCCCAGTTACGAAGCGATCAGCCATGCCCGCCGGCATCTCGGTCGCTGGATGCGGCCGCAGCGGCGTGCTGCCGGCTTGTGGTTTCAGCCGGGGCGGGCCGAGCTGCGTTACCAGCCGCTCGGCGTCGTCGGCATCATCGTGCCGTGGAATTATCCAGTCTATCTCGCGGTCGGGCCCCTGGTGGCCGCGCTGGCTGCGGGCAACCGGGTGCTGCTCAAAATGTCGGAATTCACGCCGGCCACGGCCAGCCTGTTCGCCGAGCTGGTCGGCAAGTATTTCGCCGACGATGAGGTCGCGGTGATCGAAGGCGATGCCGGCGTCGCGCAGGCTTTCTCGCAGTTGCCTTTCGATCATCTGCTGTTCACCGGGTCGACTTCGGTCGGGCGCCATGTCATGCGCGCGGCGGCCGAGAACCTGACGCCGGTGACGCTCGAACTTGGCGGCAAGTCGCCGGCCATCATCGGGCCGCAAGTCCTGTCGTCCGGCGCTTTCGACAAGGCGGTCGAACGCATCGTCGTCGGCAAGTGCCTGAACGCCGGGCAAACGTGCATCGCGCCGGATTACGTGCTGTTGCCGGCTGGGCAGGAGCACGCTTTCGTCGCCGCCGCGCGCCGCGTCGTCGCCGCCTGCTACCCGGCGATCGGCAGCACGCCGGACTATACGACGGTGCTCAATGAGCGCCATTACGCGCGCCTCTGCGGCTACCTCGATGACGCCCGCGCGCAGGGCGCCGAGGTGCTTGAGCTGGCGCCGGGTGTGGCCGCAGACGCGGCGACGCAGCGCCTGCCGCCGCTCGCCCTGCTCAAGGTGAACGATGGCATGCAAGTCATGCAGGACGAAATTTTCGGCCCGCTGTTGCCGGTCGTTACCTATCGCGATCTGGACGCAGCCATCGCCTTCGTCAACGCCCGGCCGCGCCCCCTGGCGCTTTATTACTTCGACAACGATCGCTCGCGCATCGATCGCGTGCTCAATGAAACGGTGGCCGGCGGCGTGACGATCAACGACACGCTGCTGCATATCGCGCAGGACGATCTGCCCTTTGGCGGGGTCGGCCCGAGCGGTATGGGCTGCTATCACGGTTTTGAAGGCTTCCAGACTTTCTCGGCACGGAAAGCCGTATTCCATCAATCGCGACTGAGCGGTATCGGCTTGTTCAAGCCACCTTACGGCGCCCGCTTCGAGTGGCTGATCCGGATCCTGATGCGATGAGGCGCTGATGACTCTCCTTTCGCGCCGCCAGTTCCTGCAAACCGGTATTGCCGGCAGTGCCTTGCTGGCCTGTGCCGGCTGGCTCAATGCCGCCGGTGCGCGCACGCTGAGCGTTGCCGAGCGCGAGATGCTGGCCGCCGTTGCCGGCGTGCTGCTTGATGGCGCCCTGCCGAAAGCGGGAGAGGCCAGGCAGCAGCTCATTGAGCGCAACGTTGACGGCATCGCGCAGGCGGTGGCCGGCCTGTCGCTGGCCACACAGAAGGAAATCGGCGAACTGTTTGGCCTGCTCGTACTGGCGCCGGCACGCCTGCTCATTGCCGGCGTCAGCCGCCCGTGGCGCGAGGCCAGTCCGGCGGAGGTGGCCGGATTTCTTGCCGCCTGGCGCAGCAGTCGTCTTGGTTTGCTGCAGAGCGCCTATGCCGCGCTGCACGATCTGAGCTTCAGCGCCTGGTACGCGCAACCCGATAGCTGGGCGAACATCGGCTACCCCGGACCACCGGAGATCCTTGCATGAACCTGGAAAGAACAGTTATTCACCGCAAAGGCGCAAAGAACGCAAAGGTTCGCAAAGAAAATCAACGGCATGGCATTTTTTTATTGACCATTCCACTCACCAAAAAAGTGAATGACATAATCCATTCAGCCCATTGTTTCCTTTGCGTTCTTCGCGCCTTTGCGTCTTTGCGGTGAGGTTTTTAGGATGAAAGATGCGATCAAGACCGGTCTGGCCGGCGGCTGGAAGCATATCGACGCGTCGACATTAAGTGCCGATCAGGTGCTGGAGGCCGACGTGGTGATCGTCGGCACCGGGGCGGGGGGCGGCGTCACGGCCGATATCCTGAGCAGCGCCGGGCTGCGCGTCGTGCTTGTTGAGGAGGGGCCGCTACGTTCGTCGAGCGACTTCAAAATGCGCGAAGCCGATGCCTACCCTGAGCTCTATCAGGAGTCTGCCGCACGCAAAACGGCCGACAAAGCGATCAACATCCTGCAGGGGCGCAGCGTCGGTGGCTCAACAACGGTCAACTGGACCAGTTGCTTCCGCACGCCGCCCGCAACGCTTGCCTTCTGGCAGCAACGCTTCGGTCTGCAGGAACTGAGCGTTGAGGCGCTCGACCCGTGGTTTGGCGTGATGGAAAAAAAGCTGTCGATCCGCGCCTGGGATACGCCGCCCAATGCCAACAACAACGTCCTCGCGCGTGGCGCCGAAAAGCTCGGCATCGGCTTCGGTCATATCCGGCGCAATGTCAAGGGTTGCTGGAATCTTGGCTATTGCGGCATGGGCTGCCCGACCAACGCCAAACAGTCAATGCTGGTGACGACCATTCCGGCGGCGCTTGACCGGGGGGCAACGCTCTATTCACGGCTGCGTGCCGATCGTCTGCGTTTTGAGGGCAACCGGATCAGCGCGCTGGACTGCGTCGCGCTCGGGCCGGACGGCATTCACCCCTCGGGCCGGCGCGTGCATTTACGGGCCCGCCACTTCGTGATTGCCGCTGGCGCCATCGGCAGCCCGGCGCTGATGCTGCGCAGCGGCATTCCCGACCCCTACCGACTGCTTGGCAAACGCACGTTTCTGCACCCGGTGGTGATCTCGTCGGCACTGATGCCGGAGACCATCAATGGTTATGCCGGCGCGCCGCAGTCGATCTACTCCGATCACTTCCTGCCGCCGACCGCGCCGGACGGCCCGCTCGGCTTCAAGCTGGAAGCGCCGCCGCTCCATCCGGTGCTTTTCGCCACCACACTGCAGGGTTTTGGCGCAGGACATGCCCGGCTGATGCGTGAGTTCCCCCAGGTCAATGCCCTGCTCGCCTTGTTGCGCGACGGCTTCCATCCTGAGAGCCAGGGCGGGCAGGTACGCCTTGGCGCTAATAATCTGCCGGTGCTCGATTACCCGCTCAACGAGGTGATCTGGGAAGGTGCGCGCCGCGCCCTGCTGGCGATGGCCGAGATCCAGTTTGCTGCCGGTGCGCGCTGGGTCACACCGGTGCATGAAACGGCGCCCGGTTATTCAAGCTGGGCTGAAGCGAAGCAGGGCATTACCGCATTGCCGCTCAAGCCGCTGCTCTGCCGGATCGTCAGCGCGCACGTGATGGGCGGTTGCGGCATGGCCGACAGCCCGCTGCGCGGCGTGGTGGATCATCGTGGCCGGCATTTCTGGTTGGGCAATCTCTCGGTACATGACGGCTCGGTCTTTCCGACCAGTCTGGGGGCCAATCCCCAGCTTTCGATCTACGCCCTGGTAGCACGCAATGCCAGCTTGCTGGCAGCCGAGCTGAGCGGCCAGCCGGCACCGCTCATTTCGTAGGCTATAGTGGCCGCATGCTCGCTACTTATCTTCGCTTGTTACTGGTTTTAGAAATCGTCCTCTACGCCGGGCTTGCCACCAGTTTTTTTGATGCTTCGCCGGCCATTGCCGGGCTGGCTGCATTGGCCGGTGTCTTGCTGCTGCGTGGGCTGATCACCGCGCTGATCTATTTTTGGGCGTGGATTTATCGCTCACCTGCAGCACCGCTTCCGGTGCTGCAGGCAATACGCATGGTGTTTGCCGAATACGCCGCATTCATCGTCAATTTTGTGCTGATTTCTCCTTTTGAATATTGGTGGATGGGGCCGGAACGCCTGCGGCCGGCCACTGATCGCCCGCCGCTCCTGCTGGTTCATGGTTATGGCTGTTCGCGTGCGGCCTGGTGGTGGCTGCGCCGGCGGCTCGAAGCGGCAGGCTGGACGGTCGCAACGATCAGTCTGGAACCGATCTACACCAGCATCGACAACTACGTTGAGCCGCTGGCCCAACGTATTGACGAAGTCCTGGCCGAAACCGGCGCGCCGCAACTGATTTTGATCGGGCACAGCATGGGCGGGCTGCTGGCGCGAGCCTACCTGCGCCGCCACGGTGCGCAGCGCGTGGCGAGGCTGATCACGCTCGCCACACCGCATGCGGGTAGCCGGCTGGCCGCCCTCGGCATGGGGCAGAATGGCCGTCAGATGGAACCGGGCAGTCCCTGGCTGACGGCACTTGCACTCGAAACGGTGCTGCCGGAAACTATCGTCATCTATAGCTCACACGACAACTACGTCATACCGCAGTCAAATCTGCTTTGGCCCGGTGCAATCAACCGCCCGCTCGACGGGCTGGGGCATCTGGGCATGCTTTATTCGCCACGCGTGGCGACTGCCCTGCTGGCTGCACTGGCGGGCCGTAACACCCCGGATGCGGGTGAATGCTGAGGAGAACCCGATGAAACCAAATGTCATTGCCGCCTGGCTTGCCCTCTGTCTGTTTTGCAGCGCAAGCACGCTTACGGCACAGCCGGTCTATCAGTCACGCGGCGCCAACGGGCCGGTGTTTTCCGACAAGCCGCAGCCGGGCGCCAAGGCCGTTGATTTGCGGCCACTCAACACGATCGACAGTGCCACCCTGACCGGTGGCAACACCGCAGAAAAAGGCGCTGCGCCCACAGTGCCGCAGAAGGCGGGCGGTGAGCCGGCGGGTAACAAGGAGGCGGCACTTGCTTACCGCAGCTTCGCCATTGTTTTCCCGGAGAACGATGGCAGCATTGTGGCCAACACGGCAGTGTTCGAGGTTCGCGTCACTGTCGATCCCGCCCTGCGTCTGGGCGAAGGGCATGCCTTCGCGGTGAGCATCAATGGCCAGCCAGTTGGCCGCCGTTTTACGGCAACCGAATTCATGATCCCGCCGGAATTCTGGGGCGACCAGCTGCCGCCAGCCAATCAGCGTCATCAGCTTGCGGCAACGATTATTGATCGCAACGGCGCAGTGCTCAAGGAAGCCGCGCCGGTGCAGTTCCAGCTGCGCTACGCGACGGTTCTGCAACAGCCTTACCGGCCGAGGCCGCCGCGGCCTGCTGTCCTGCCTGTTCCATCCGTCAAGCCCGCAGCGCCCCCGGCTATCGGTGCCGGGCCTGGAGCGGATCCGGACAAGAAATAGTGAAAGGCAGCAACCGCTAATCCGTCGAGTCGCTGTCGGCTTGCCTACTTTCGCTTTGCCGCTTCGACCTTCGCTTCCTTGAATACGGGCCCCCAGAGCGGATGACCGGATTCGGATTTGCTTAGGGCAAAGGCCGGGTTGATGGCAAAAGCTTTCAGGAAATAGGCCTTGCAGACGGCGCGCTGTTTGCCGGCACAGGCGATGAAGGCGAGGAGTTTGTTGGCGCGGATCTGATCGTCCGGATTGACCAGGCCAACTGCGAGGGCCGCCTGCAGTTCCTGTTGTGACGCCTTGTAATCGCCATTTTCATACGCCTTCACACCTGCTGCCAGGCTGCTTCCAGCCTGCTTTGATGCGCTCTTTTCGGCCGAAGTGTTTGCGCTGGATGTCGTTGCCATGTCTGCCGTAGGGCTGGCCGGCTTCGTTGTTTGATCATCCGGCTGTGGCGGATTACCCTGGCAGGCAGTGAGCGTCGCGACAATGAGAAGCGATAGCAGGGAATTGCGATGCATGGAGAACCTTGGTTGGAAAGTACGTCTGTTTTTCGTGGTGAATGTGGATCGCTTTTTACCGACCGGGCGTCGAGTTTCCGGCGCCCGGGCAGGCCGTATTATTTCAGAAATGTATCCCGCGCATGATCTGCGTGAAGGCAATCTGGTCGGCACTGGGCATCGGCGGCAAGCCGCCTTCCTTTTTGTGTGCGGCCGCATTTGAATCCGGGAACATGCGGAAGCTGGTGTTCATGGCGATCTGCGCGACCTTCGGCATCAGCGAGTGCAGCACGGCGCCGAAAATGCCAAGGCGCGTGGCGATGCGTACCGGCTTGTGGATGATCGCATCGATCACCAGGTCAGCCGCTTCATCCGGCGACAGCGTGGGAACGTTGTCATAGAACTTGGTCGGCGCAATCATTGGTGTCTTGACGAGCGGCATGTTGATCGTTGTGAACTCGATGTGGCGGTCGGCAAATTCCGATGCGGCGCAGCGTGTCCAGGCGTCCATCGCGGCCTTTGAGGCAACGTAGGCCGAGAAGCGCGGGGCGTTGGTCAGTACGCCGATCGACGAGATGTTAACCACCTGGCCTTTGCGCTTGGCGAGCATGCCCGGCAGGAGGCCCATGGTCAGGCGCAGCGCGCCGAAGTAGTTGACCTCCATGGTGCGTTCGAAGTCGTGGAAGCGGTCGAACGAGTTCTCGATGCCGCGACGAATCGAACGGCCGGCGTTGTTGACCAGGATGTCGACGCCACCGTATTTCTCGTTCATCAGATTGACGAAGGCATCGCATTGCTCGGCAACCGCAATGTCGACGACGTGCGTGATCAGGCGCAGCCCGGCCGCTTCAAATTCAACGCGTGTTTCTTCAAGCTGCTCGGCGTCGCGTGCAATGGTCACGGCGATCGCGCCGGCTTCGGCGATCTTGCGGATGGTCGCCTTGCCGATGCCCGACGAGCCGCCGGTGACCAGAATGACCTTGCCTTCGACCTGGCCGCGCAAGGTGCGGTCGATGAACAGGTCGGGGTCAAGATTTCGTTCCCAGTAGTCCCACAGACGCCAGGCGTAGGTGTCGAGCGGCGGTACGGCGATGTCGGTGCCTTTGAGGACGCGCAGGGTTTCGCGGCAATCAAAACGTGTCGGGTAATTGATGAATTCGAGGACGTCATCGGGTAGCCCGAGGTCCTTCATGACGGCCTGGCGAATGCGACGTACCGGGGTCAGGGCAAACAGCGCCTTGCGCACCGAACGCGGGATGAAGCCGAGCAGTGCCGCATTGATGCGCATCGTCATCTGCGGCGCGTGCGCCGCGCGTGCGAAGGTGTTGAGCAGGTCGCCAACGCGCATCGGCGCTGGGTCGGTAAGGTGGAAGCACTTGCCGCTTTCCTTAGGTAAATGCGCAATGTGGTCCATTGCCGCCACCACAAAATCGACCGGCACGACGTTGATGCGCCCACCTTCGATACCGATCGTCGGCATCCAGCTCGGCAGGAGCTTGCGCAGCTTCTGGATCAGCTTGAAGAAGTAGTAGGGGCCGTCGATCTTGTCCATTTCGCCGGTGCGTGAATCACCGACGACGATGGCCGGGCGGAAGATGCGCCACGGAATCTTGCACTCGCGGCGCACGATCGCTTCGGAGTCGTGCTTGGTGCGGAAGTAGGGGTTTTCAAGGTTTTCAGCTTCCTCGAACATGTCTTCGCGGAACAGGCCTTCAAACAGGCCGGCGGAAGCGATCGAGCTGACGAGGTGAAAATTCTTGGCACCAATTTCTTCGGCAAAGCTCACGGTCGTGCGTGTGCCATCGACGTTGGCGCGCTGCTGGTCTTCGGCGCTGGCTTTGAGATCGTAAATCGCAGCAAGATGGAAAAAGTGCGTGATCTTGCCCTTCAGTTTGCTGATGTCTTTTTTGGCAACGCCGAGTTGCGGCGCGGTCAGGTCACCAACGACCGGGATGACGCGCGTGTTATCGACACCCCAGTATTCGTAATACGCTTCGAGGCGTGGCAGCTCGATGGTGCGGGTGAGGAAGTAGACCACGCTGCCAGGGCGCGCAAGCAGCTTCGTGACGAGACGCTTGCCGATAAAGCCGGTGGCACCGGTGACAAAATAATTCATTGCTGTCTCCTGATTATCGTTATAGAGGTATCGATTCAGAGCACGATACGGTGCGCCATATTACCAAGCGTTGAGCGCGGTTTATTAGTGTGCTTCCTCTAGATATTGTCACTAGACTGGGTTCCGAGGGCAAGTAAAAAACTTGTCGATCATATTAATCAAACCGATGAAGGAGAAAAAAAATGGGCAAGAAACTGAAAGCACTGGCAGGTGGGCTGACTGAAAACCAACTCGCCGTTACGGTAAAGGAATCGGCGCAGCAAATCTGGCTGGCCGGCCTGGGCGCTTTTGCCAAGGCACAGGAAGAAGGCAACAAGGTGTTTGATGCGCTGGTCAAGGAAGGCGAGACCATCCAGTCGAAGACACGCAAGATGACCGACGAGAAAATCGCCCAGGTCGCCGGGCGGGCTGCGGGTACGTGGGATCGCCTTGAACAGGTTTTTGAAGACCGTGTTGCGCGTTCGCTGGGTAGCCTTGGCGTGCCGAGCAAGAAGGATATTGAAAAGCTCTCCAAGCGCGTTGCTGATCTGACGGCTGTGGTGCAGGCGCTGACCGAAGAAAGGGCCAAGCCGGTGGCGAAACCTGCGGTTGCCAAAGCACCGGCCAAGCCGGTGGCGAAACCTGCCGTTAAATCGGCTGCCAAGCCGGTGGCAAAGGCCGCAGTGAAACCTGTTGTCCGCAAGGCGCCGGCTAAACCGGCCGCCAAGCCTGCTGCCAAGCCGGTCGGGCTGAAAGCCGTTCCCGCTGTTACGCCAGCGGATGTGTTGAAGAATATCGCCAAGAGCAACGGCTGATCCTGCCGGTGCGTAGTGACCCGACGTTTGCGCTTGCCGAGGCAGATGTCGGGTTACGCGATAAAGCCGCTAACCCGACCTACCGAAATCCGGCCAATACTTCCGATTGCATCCGGCAAGCATGCTCTGCTGCACGATGGCGTCGGGATGCGACAATATTCGCTCCCGCCGCCATCGGTTTATAAAAGGAGGTCGTCATGATCGCTGCAACCCGGCGCCCCAGGATCGGACTGGCACTTGCTGGCGGCGGTCCGGTCGGTGGCATCTACGAAGTTGGCGCGATGGCTGCACTGGCCGAGTCGCTCGAAGGTGCTGATTTCAATGATTTTGAAATTTACGTTGGCGTCAGCTCGGGTGGTTTTATTGCTGCAGCACTGGCTAATGGTCTGGGGCCGGCCACGCTGGCCCGCATGCTGGTGGAAAATGAAACCGACGAAGTGTTCGACCCCGAGATGCTCCTGCGGCCGGCTTTCGGCGAGTATCTCAAGCGTGCGCTGTCGGTGCCGCCGCTGCTCTGGTCCTCATTTCGCCACTACCTGTCCGACCCCTGGAATCTTGGCCTGTTCGAGGCTTTTCAACGCCTCAGTCACGCCATCCCGGCAGGTGTCTTCGACAATACCGGCATTGATGAACTGCTCAGAAAACTGTTTTCAACCGCCGGGCGAAGCAACGATTTTCGTGAGCTGAAGCACAAACTCTTTCTGGTCGCGACTGATCTCGACTCCGGTGAATCCGTCGCCTTTGGCGGCGCGGGTTACGACGATGTGCCGATTTCCGTTGCCGTGCAGGCCAGCGCCGCCTTGCCCGGCCTTTTCCCGCCGGTAAAAATTGGCGAGCGCTATTACGTCGACGGCGCGTTGATCAAGACGCTGCACGCCTCGGTAGCCTTGCGTGAGGGTGCCGAACTGGTGATCTGCATCAATCCGCTGGTGCCCTTTGATTCCGAACTGGCGGCCAAACGCCCGCACCGCGAGCACTTGACGCACACCCCGGCACACCTCGTCGATGGTGGCCTGCCCGTCGTTTTGTCGCAGACTTTCCGCGCCATCATTCACTCGCGCATGCGCGCCGGGATGGATCGCTACAAGCTTGAATTCGAGGGTGCCGATGTCGTGCTGTTCGAGCCGACGCGCGACGACGCCGACATGTTCTTCACCAATGTATTCAGCTACCGCAGCCGCAGCCGTCTGTGCGAGCACGCCTACCAGCGCACCCGCACCGACCTCTACCGGCGCCGCCACGAACTCGGGCCGATCTTCGAGCGACACGGCATTCATCTGAACGTTGCCGTGCTCAAGGATCATCGCCGCTCGCTGCTGGCGCACAAGCGGCGCCCTGATCTGGTGTCAACGGCCAGTGCGCTCGACGCTTCCCTGCAGGACCTTGAGCGCTGGGTGCAGGCGCACAAGGCTTGAGCCATCCGGCATGGCGTGCCGGCGTTCACTGCACGTGCCGGCGGTGCTATGCTCGTCAGCCGGGATGATCGAAATAACGTCAAAAAAATACAAACAGGCTGATGGAAAAAAAACCGAAGCGTCGCACGCGTGAGCGCATCCTTGAAACCAGCCTGCGGCTGTTCAACGATTTCGGCGAGCCGAATGTGAGCACGTCGGTGATTTCTGACGAAATGAACATCAGTCCGGGCAATCTCTATTATCACTTTCATAACAAAGACGAAATCGTCGAATCGATCTTTGCCGATTTCGAAGTCGCGATCGAGGAAACCCTTACCGTGCCGACACGCCGGCCGGCCGATGTCGATGACGTCTGGTTGTTTCTGCATCTGCTGTTTGAGCACATCTGGGCCTACCGGTTTTTATACCGCGACCTCAACGATTTGCTGACGCGCAATCGCACACTTGAAATTCATTTCAAGAAAATTCTGGCACACAAGGTGCGCACGGCAACGACGCTGTGTGAAGGGCTGGTGGCCACCGGCGCGATGCGTGCAACGCCGGCTGAGTTGCAGGCGCTGGCAACCAACATGGCGGCCATCGCTACTTACTGGTTATCCTTCGAGTACGCCTGTGATCCGCGTGCCGACAGGGAGAACGGACGTATCGGGCGTGGTGTGTATCAGGTGATGGCCATGGTTTCGCCATTCCTGATCGGCGAAGCACGCACCTTGCTGGAGAAGCTGTCCGGCGAATACATCAAGCAGTAGTTCATAACAAGGGCGGCCGCATTTGACGGAAAAACCTAACGCAGCGGCGCAGAGGACGCAGAGGAAACGCGGAGAAAAACTCAATACGGGTAAGGGTCTGGCTTTCTCTGCGTCATCTCTGCGCCCCTCTGCGCCTCTGCGGTGGGATTTGATGTTCAAATACAAGCGCTTTTAGTTCATAACAACACCCATCAAACCGGAGGAGAGAACATGGCCTGGAAAAAATTCCCGCACCCCGAAAAGGCATTTGGCTACGCAGGCGCTGCGCTCAAGAAAAACTGGGCGCGCCTGCATCGTGGCGACGCTGAGCCTTTTCCCGACGACGCCAAGCTGCTCGACGCCTGGCGCGCCTATCACGCCGGCGATTTCGGCAAGGCCGTCGAATCGGGGCTCGCGTGCGGCATGGCCGGCTACAACGTGGCCAACAAGGCGGCTGCCATCTACGCCAACTATCTCGAGACCGACGAAGCGCGCAAGCTGGCGCTTTTGCTTGAAGTGTCCCAGCGCTGCGAAGAACAGCAGAAAGCCATGCCGGACAGCGCCAACGCCTGGTATCTCCACGCCTACGCGCTGGGCCGTTACAGCCAGGGCATTTCGATTGCCAAGGCGCTGGCACAGGGCCTCGGCGGCAAGATCAAGCACAGCCTTACCCGGGCCATTGAACTCGAGCCAAAGCATGCCGATGCAAACATCGCGCTCGGCACCTATCATGCCGAGATCATTGACAAGGTTGGCTCGCTGGTTGGCGGCCTGACCTATGGCGCCAAGAAAAGTACCGGTGTCGAGCATTTTGAAACCGCCCTCAAGCTCAATCCCGACTCGGCAATCACCCGTGTTGAATTTGCCAACGGGCTGGTCCTCATGTTCGGCGGCTCGCGCATGAAAGACGCCGAGCGCCTGTATCAGGAAGCCGCCGTTTGCGAACCGATGGATGCGATGGAATGGCTTGATGTCGAACTCGCCAGGGCCGAGCTTGAGGATTGAGTTGCCGGCGCGGTGTGCGTATTTGTGACGCGTGTGAGTCGTGTGAGTCGTGTCACTTGTGAATGCGCCGCGCCAGATCATCTTTCTGCATCAGGCTGCGCCGGCCAAACCGGTAGTCGGCGAGCCGTGCAACGGTTGCGGTGTGTGCTGTGCGGCCGAAACCTGCCCGGTCGCGCGTTTGCTCCTGCTGCAGTGGCGCGGGCCGTGTCGTGCTTTGACTTGGGATGACGTTGTGGCGCGTTATCGTTGTGGCCTGGTCGACCATCCCGCAGCTTATTTACCTTACTTGCCCCGGTGGTCGGAAGACCCGGTTCGGCGCGGCATAACGCGCTGGATTGCGGCAGGTGCCGGCTGTGATTCAGCAGTTGTGGCCACCGGGTGCAATCGAAAGAGTGAGTCAGATTCGCGTAGGTCGGGTTAGCGCAGCGTAACCCGACGCTTGCGCTTGCCAAGGCAGTTGTCGGGTTACGCTGCGCTAACCCGACGCATTATCGTCGCTGGACGTCTTCGACCAACCTATTGAAACGCGCCCTTGCCGCGCCCCGTTATTGGCCGGGGGGCTTGTCCTTTTTGGTCATTTCCCGGGCGGCGCGCATCATGTCTGCCTCAAGAACCCCGGTGTCCGTGCCAAAGCAGCGCACCATTTCAATTTCTTCAAACTCCGGCAGGTTTTCAATGCTTGCCGGTGTTTTTGCTGCACTCGCGGCGTACTGCTGCGCTTTCAGCCGCGCCACCATCAGTTCCTGATCCGTCAGCCCGGTCTGCATGCCGGGCGGTACTTCTGCGCCCAGTTCAATCAAGGCCCGGATGACTTCCTTGCGACCACCGCGAAAGGCCATCGACAGGGGGGATGTCGGTTCGTTATTGTCCGGGAAATTGACTTTTGCGCCACGGATGACCAGTTCCCTGGCGATATCGACATGCCCCAGAAAACAGGCAATCGCCAGCGGCAGGCCGGGGTCACCTTGTCCATCGAGTAATTCAACTGGCGCGCCGGCGTCAAGCGCGGCAAGAACATCTGAAAGCCGGCCTGTTCGGATTGCTTTGATCAGGTCATTGGGGGAAGTCAAGATGGGTCTCCGTTTATTTAGAAATTCAAGAGCTCAGGACGAAGTATGTTCAGACGCGTCGCTCTGGTCAAGTTTGATATCTTGCTCGCCTTGCCGAGCTTCTAGCGCTGTCTTGTCGCCCAAAAGCACTGCGACTAAGTGGCGTTGTTGGTGGTTTTCAAAGAGGGTGTGCAGCGGGAGCGTGAATCAAGCCTGATCGAGCAAGCGGGTGACAGCGTCACGAAGAGGCGGCAACTTGCCTTCAACAACGCCCCAGACAAGCCGG
>JBIKLY010000169.1:0-3011 GCA_044359525.1 Rhodocyclaceae bacterium
CATAGCCATGAATGAGTACGTTTCGGAAAGCGACGATTCGGCCCAGCTCGGGAATTTCCGCGGCGATCTCGGGGGCGATTTTCGACAACGCATTGAGTGCCTCGCCGACGATCTCGAATTGTCGCTCGACGGCTGATCTGAGCATCGCATCCTGGCAATAACCGGTAAACGTCTTTCCTCTCACGAAGCCGGAAATCAGCGCTGCCGCCTGCTGCGCATCCCAAAGAAACTTGCGCGCCTCAGGCCGCATAAACCGTCTCCCGTGCAGCCAGTGCGCGCTCACGAAAATACGGATTGCACACCGCACCCAGGGTCACCAGATCGACCGGCCGACCGAACAGCGATTCAAGTTGTTCATGTAGGGACAACCAGGCTTCCGCATAGGCAGCCGGTTCCAGATCGTCGAATTCAACAAGAAAATCGAGATCACTCCTGGTTACATCGAAACTGCCGCTTACTGCCGACCCGAACACGTCAAGTCGGCGAACCCCGAGAGGGCGGCAGAGATTGGCAAGGTCGGCTCGACGGTGTTCGATTATTGGCAACATAAAAACGGCTTTCGTCACACAGGGTCGTTGGATTATGGCGCCATCGCATGGCAATGCCAATACAATCCTTCTGCACACCTTTGCCGGCGCAGCGATCAGCCAAGCGTCTCCTGACAAACCGGCAAGCTGACACGGAAGGTCGTGCCGTGGCCGACTTCGCTGCGTACCTCGATCTTCCCCTTGTGCTTTTGCACGATGCCGTAGCTGACCGCCATGCCGAGACCGGTACCGCTGCCGACCGGCTTGGTCGTGAAAAACGGCTCGAAGATGCGCGGCAGCACTTCCGGTGCGATACCGCTGCCGGTATCGATCACTTCAACCCAGACTGAATCGTTGTCACCGCCGCTGCGCAGCGTGATCGTGCCCTGTTCATCAATCGATTGCGCGGCGTTGATCAGCAGGTTCATGAACATCTGGCTCAATTGCGCCGGGCGGCAGCTGACCAGCGGCAGTTCGCCGTATTCCTTGATCAGGGTGACCTTGTCCTTCAGTTCGTTTCTGATGACGTTCAGCGTGCCTTCAATACATTGATGGAGGTCGGCGCTCTGCCATGTTCCTTCGTCGACATGCGAGAAGTCGAGCAGATCGCGCACGATGCACTTCACCCGTGCCAGGCCACCCTGTGATTCACCGAGGATCGGCAGGGCGTCGTTGCGCAGGTAGGCGAGATCCAGTTCGTCAGCGAGGCGATGCGCGGCGAGCAGTGCGGGCTGGTCGGGCGGGGCGCATTCGGCGGCCAGGCGGTAGGCATCGACCAGTTGCAGGAGCGTCGTCAGATATTCGCCGAGAACGGCAAAATTGGCGTGGACGAAACTCAGCGGATTGTTGATTTCGTGCGCGACGCCGGCGGCGAGCTGCCCGATGGCCGCCATCTTTTCAGACTGCAGCAGTTGCGCGCGGGCCTGTTCAAGTTGTTCGTTGAGCGCCTTCAGCTCGCGATTGGTGCTGCTCAGGCGCGCCAGCTCATCCGCCACCAGCCGGCGCTCGGTAATGTCGGTCAGTGTCAGGCGTAGCCCGCCGTCTGCTGCCGCCCGCATGCACTCCAGCTGGGCGAGAAACAGCGTGCCGTCACCGCGTTGCAGGCTCAGTTCCGTATGGTCGCGCCCCTTGCCGCTGGTGCAGCCCATGCAATGCCGCGTCCACCGGTCCTGGTCGTCCCGCACGACGAAGCTGGCGAAGCGTTTTTGCAGTAATGTCTTGCGCTCCCGCCCGAGCAGTGCGGCGCCGATGAGGTTGATCTGGGTGATCAGGCCGTGCGAATCGAGCGTCAGGTAACCGAGCGGTGCGAATTCGTAGAGATCGACATAGCGGTCGCGCGACGCCGCCAGTTCGACCTGCGCCTGGCGCAGGGCCTCGTTCTGCATTTCGAGTTCGATCTGGTGCACCTGCAACTCGTGCAGCAGCGCTTGCAACGGGGCCTCGGCCGCAAGTGCCAGGCTTTGTGCGCGCGGGTTTTCCAGCAGCTGTGCTTCGGCCGTTGCGCGCAGTTCCGTTTCGTTAAGGCTTGATTTCATGCGCCCCCCTTTTCGTTGATTTCGGGTATCGCCAGCAATATCAACTCGGTATTGCCGACGCCGGTGACGATACGGCGAGCGTTGAGCCGCATGCGGCGTGCGCCGAGGCCAGGGAAATCGTGATCGACAAGGTAGTCGTTGATCACCTGATTTTGCGGCAGAACGGCTTCGAGCAGCTGGCGCAGGGCCGGGATGTTCCATTGCCCGTTGCCCAGATCGTAGATCCTGCGGCCCACCGTTTGTTCGGCCGCGACCTGGAATTGCGCGTAGAACGCGGCGCTCGCCGAGACTACCTGCAAGCCGGCATCGAGCACGATCAGCGGCTGGCTGACCATGTCGATGATGCCTTCGGCCAGCTCGCACGCCAGTTGCTGTGCGGCGAATCTGAGCCGTGCGGCCTCGCCGCTTTCGGTGATGTCGGTGAAGGTCAGTACCGCGCCTTCGATCACGTTGTCCAGCGTGCGGTAGGGTTGCATGCGCGCCAGGTAGTGCGCGCCGCTGTTGCTGCAAACTTCGCGTTCGCGCGGGACCAGCGTGTCGAGTACGCTTTGCAGATCGGCCAGCAGATCGTCGCCGGCAAGATTCGATTTGATGTCGCTCAAGGGGCGGCCAACATCGGTGGCGACCAGGCAGTAGGCTTTGGCCGCCTCGCGCGTGAAGCGCCGGATGCACAGCTGGTGGTCGAGGAACAGGGTGCCGACGTTGGTGCTGTCGAGCAGGTTTTTCATGTCGTTCTGCAGGTCGCTCAACTGCTCGATGCGGGCGTTCTGCTCGGCGTTGACCGTGACCATTTCTTCGTTGAGCGACTGCAGTTCTTCCTTCGATGTTTCCAGCTCTTCATTGGCCGACTGCAGTTCCTCGTTGGTCGATTGCAACTCCTCGTTGGTCGATTTGAGCTCCTCGTTGGTCGCTTGTTGCTCTTCGATGGTGGCTTGCAGGCTCTCTTTGG
>JBIKLY010000113.1:0-7698 GCA_044359525.1 Rhodocyclaceae bacterium
AACTCTCCAAAAGCTTTGAACCGGCGGACATCGAACGCCGCTGGTACCCGGAATGGGAAGCCAAAGGCTACTTCGACGCCGGCCTCGACACCAGCCGCCCGAACGCCCAATCCGACGCTTTCTGCATCCTGCTGCCGCCGCCCAACGTCACCGGCACGCTGCACATGGGGCACGGCTTCAACCAGGCGATCATGGACGCCCTCACGCGCTATCACCGCATGCGCGGCGACAACACGCTGTGGCAGCCGGGCACCGACCACGCCGGCATCGCGACGCAGATCGTCGTCGAACGCCAGCTCGACGCGCAGGGCATCTCGCGCCACGACCTCGGCCGCGAGAAGTTCCTCGAAAAGGTCTGGGAGTGGAAGGAGTTCTCGGGCAACACCATCACCCGGCAGATGCGCCGCCTCGGCACCTCGCCGGACTGGAAGCGCGAACGCTTCACGATGGACGCCGGCCTCTCGAAGATCGTCACCGAAACCTTCGTCCGCCTGCACCAGGAAGGCCTGATCTACCGCGGCAAGCGGCTGGTGAACTGGGACCCGGTGCTGCACACGGCGGTTTCCGACCTCGAAGTGGTGAGCGAGGAAGAAGACGGTTTCATGTGGCACATCCGCTACCCGCTGGCCGACGGCAGCGGTTCGCTGACGGTCGCCACGACGCGCCCGGAAACCATGCTCGGCGACACCGCCGTGATGGTGCATCCGGAAGATCCGCGCTACAAGGACATGATCGGCAAGGCGGTAAAACTGCCGCTCTGCGACCGCGAAATCCCGATCATCGCCGACGCCTACGTCGACCTCGACTTCGGCACCGGCTGCGTCAAGGTCACGCCAGCGCACGACTTCAATGACTATGCGGTGGGCCAGCGGCACAGCCTGCCGATCATTTCGATCCTGACGCTCGACGCGAAGATCAACGACAACGCGCCGGAGAAATATCGCGGCATGGATCGCTTCGACGCGCGCAAGGCGGTGGTCGCCGATCTCGAAGCGCTCGGCATTCTCGAAAAGACCGACAAGCACAAGCTCAAGGTGCCGCGCGGCGACCGCACCGGCGTCGTGATCGAACCGATGCTCACCGACCAGTGGTTCGTCGCGATGACGAAACCCGGCGCCGATGGCACGAGCATCGCCGGCAAGGCGCTCGAATGCGTCGCCTCGGGCGAGATCAAGTTCGTTCCCGAGAACTGGGTCAATACCTACAACCAGTGGCTCAACAACATTCAGGACTGGTGCATCTCGCGCCAGCTGTGGTGGGGCCACCAGATCCCGGCGTGGTACGGCGACAACGGCGAGATTTTCGTCGCGCACGACGAAGCGGATGCCCGGGCGCAAGCCACGGCGGCCGGCTACAGCGGCGCCCTGGTGCGCGACCCGGACGTGCTCGACACCTGGTATTCGTCGGCGCTGTGGCCGTTCTCGACGCTCGACTGGACGCCCGAGTGGCCGGAGAAATCGAATCCGGCGCTCGACCTCTATCTGCCGTCGACGGTGCTCGTCACCGGTTTCGACATCATCTTCTTCTGGGTCGCGCGCATGGTCATGATGACCAAGCACATCACCGGCAAGATCCCGTTCAAGCACGTCTACGTGCACGGCCTGATCCGCGACGCCGAAGGCCAGAAGATGAGCAAGTCGAAGGGCAACGTACTCGACCCGATCGATCTGATCGACGGCATCGACCTTGAAACACTGGTAAAAAAACGCACCACCGGCCTGATGAATCCAAACGATGCGCCGAAGATCGAGAAGCGCACGCGCAAGGAATTCCCCGAAGGCATCCAGGCCTTCGGCACCGACGCGCTGCGCTTCACCTTCCTCTCGCTGGCCAGCCCGGGCCGCGACATCAAGTTCGACCTCTCGCGCTGCGAGGGCTACCGCAACTTCTGCAACAAGTTGTGGAACGCCACGCGCTTCGTGCTGATGCACACTGACGGGCAGGATCTCGGCCTCGACGTGTGCACGCCCGATCAGTGCTCGCCGAAGCTCAGCTTCTCGTTCGCCGACCGCTGGATCGTCAGCCGCCTGCAGCGCACCGAAGCCGAAGTGGCCAAGCACTTCGCCGACTATCGCTTCGACCTGCTGGCACGCGAAATCTACGAATTCGTCTGGGACGAGTTCTGCGACTGGTATCTCGAACTGGCCAAGGTGCAGATCCTGAGTGGCACCGAGCAGGAAGCCCGCGCCACACGGCGCACGCTGGCGCGTGTGCTAGAGACCGTGCTGCGCCTCGCCCACCCGCTGATCCCCTTCATCACCGAAGAGCTCTGGCAGGCCGTCGCGCCGATCGCCGGGCGCAAGACGCACGACTCGCTGATGCAGGCCGCCTACCCGAAAGCACAACCGGAGAAAATCGACGAAACCAGCGAAGCCAAGGTGCAGGCGTTGAAAGACCTGGCCTACGCCTGCCGCAATCTGCGCGGCGAGATGAACCTGTCGCCGGCGTTGAAAGTGCCGCTCGTCGCCTCGGGCAATGCCGAATCGCTCGCCGAATTCATGCCCTACCTCAAGGCGCTGGCCAAGCTCTCCGACATGCAGATCGTCGCCGACGGCTTCGACAGCCTCGCCGAAGAGGCCAGCGCACCGGTCGCCGTGGTCGGCGAAACGCGCCTGATGCTGAAGATCGAGATCGACGTCGCCGCCGAGAAGGAGCGCCTCGCGAAAGAGATCGCCCGTCTCGAAGGCGAAATCGTCAAGGCGCAGGCCAAGCTCGGCAATGAGAGCTTCGTCGGCCGCGCACCGGCCGCAGTCGTCGACCAGGAGAAAAAACGGCTCGCCGACTTTGTGGCAACGGTCGACAAATTGAAGCCGCAGCTCGAACGGCTAAAGCGCAACTAGCCTGCAGGGCTTACCGAATGGCGTTCTACAACATTTTATTGATGTAGAACGCCTATCCATGCGGGTTACAGCCTAGTTGCTTATCAGAAAATCAGGCGTACAGGCATCAACCCACGCAGCGCGTTGGCGACATAAATCGCCGGCGCCGACTGCAAATCCTCAAGCCGTAACAGCTGCTCAACTGCCCGCCCCGACTCGATCAACTGCCGGCGCATGACGCCCGGCAGCAGACCGCAGGCCAGCGGCGGTGTCAGCAGCACGCCGTTACGCTCGACGAAGACATTGCTGCGCGCGCCCTCGCAAACCTCGCCGCGTGTATTGAGGAAAATTGCATCGAACACGCCGGGGCGGTCAGCCAGCGCGGCCAGCTCATGATCGTAAAGGCTGCGCGCGGTGGTCTTGTGGCGCAAGAGATAGTCACTGGCGTCAAGCGCGACACTGGCCAGCACCACCTGCAACAGCTCCCCGCCTGCTTCAGCCAGCGGTGCCGACGATACGCGGCAGGCACCATCGTGAGCCAAGGTCAAGCGGACACGGAACAAGTCTGTGCCGCAACGAAGTGCCTCGCCTTCAAGCGCCAGCAATATCTGCTGCTCGTCACAAGCGAACCCAAGCGCACGCGCAGAAGCGCTCAGACGCTCCCGATGCAAGCGCAGCAACGGGTACCCACCGGCCTCCAGGCGCAAGGTTTCAATCAGCTCGAATCCGGGATCAAAGGCCGTCAGAAAACTCGCCTTGAGCAAGCATTCTGCGTACTCGCGGGCTGGCTCGGCGTCGATCACGATACCGCCGCCAACGCCCAGCCGTCCGTGCAGTTCTCCAGCCTCCCGTCTGAGTTCGACGGTACGAATGGCGACGTTGAAGCGACAATCGCCGCCGGGTGCAACCCAGCCAAGTGCGCCGGTATAAAGGCCGCGCTGCCAGGGCTCAAGCTCGCCAATGCGCTGCATGGCGCGGATCTTCGGTGCGCCGGTAATCGAAGCGCAAGGAAACAAGGCGCGGAATAATTCAAGCAGCGTCGCGCCGGGAAGATCGGCCGAAACGGTCGACACCATCTGCCAGAGCGTTGGATAAGCCTCGGCTGCGCATAAGGACTCAACGCGGACTTTCCCGGGCTGCGCCAAACGCCCGAGATCGTTACGTAGCAGGTCGACAATCATGATGTTTTCAGCGCGTTCTTTCTCCGAGGCGAGCAGCGCAGCACAGCGCATTGCATCTTGCTGCGGCGATCCACCGCGCGCTGCCGTTCCCTTCATCGGCCGGGTCACGACGCGATCGCCGCAACGCTCGAAAAACAACTCGGGCGAAAATGAAAGCAAGGTCGCATCCGGCGCAGCAACATAGCCGCCATAACGCACCGGCTGGCGTTTGCGCAAAGCGGCATAGAGTGCCAGCGGATGGCCGAAAACGCGAAAATCGAGCGGAAAGGTCAGGTTGATCTGGTAGCAATCGCCGTCGACAATCCAGCGGCGAATCTGCTCAAGTGCGCGGCCATGGCTTGCCGCATCCATCGCAAAGGAAAGCTCGGCAATACCGGCACGGCGTGCCGGCTCAGGAAGCTCAGCCAATCGTTCATCAAAAAAAGCTTCAACGGCCATTGCTGAGAGGCGTTCAGCCTGGCCAAAAACCCAGGCGTGCAACAAGGGGCGGCCCTGAACAGGCGGTGTGACGGCAGCTTCAAAACAGGCGCCCAGTGCATAATCTGCAGCCAACGCAACCCATTCGCCATCCGCCGCCGCTGCCTCGATTTGCGCAAACGTCGCAACAAGACCATCGATCGAATCACCGCAGATAACGCGCCGAAAATCGCTTAACAGGAGGGCGCAACCATCCTCGGCATCGAACAAGGCAAAGCACCCATCGGTTTGCATGATCGATCAGTTCAGAAAGTCGCAGCACGCGCGACAAAGCGACTTATTTGCGCTTGAGAAAATACTCAAAAACCTTGTCAATTTCGCCGTTCGACAGCAGCTCGTTACCGGTCTGTTTGGCAAAAGCCTGGAAATCCTTGACCGAACCCGGGTCGGTGGCAAGGACATGCAACACCTGCCCGGAAGACATTTCCGACAAAGCCTTTTTTGTACGCAGGATCGGCAGCGGGCAGTTCAGCCCTTTGACATCGAGTTCTCGATCAAAATGCATGATGTATTCCAGAGCAATGAGAAAGACGCATTTTAACCGCCATTTTTTTTCCGCTTCAATTCTTCCTGCAACTGTTTGCGCAACTCGCGCAAACGGGCATCGACTGCTGATTGCTCGTAAAAGTTACCGTCGGTGGCGCGCTGCGCGATCATCAACTGTTCGACTGCCTCGCTCAACTGCCCCTGCAACACATAGGATTCCGCCTGCGCACGATGCTGTTGCAGCTGCTTGCCAGTGGCCGCCAAGACTTTGGCCTGCAGCCCGTACAGTTTGAAATCCGAGCTGTAAAGCTGCAATTGCGCCTCGAGAAAACGCTGCGCCTGATCGTATTGACGTCCGGCCTGAAGCGCCTCGGCATAACCATAGACCAGCGATTTTGACTGCGGGTATCGTTGCAGGGCATCACGATAGATTGCCTGCGCAGTCGGCAAATCGCCTGCGGCAATCCTGATTTCCGCCGCCAGACCGGAAATCATCGGCGACGACAGCTTGAGCGCTTTCAGTACATTCATTTCGCGTTGCGCGCCCGCAAAATCCTTCGCGCGCAGCAAAGCGTAGGAAAGCCCGTAGCGGACGGCAGTTTCGGAAGAATATTTCTGTTCACGCAACTGCGTTTCCAGCTCAGCAACCGCCTCGCGTGGCGTCCCCGCCTGAGCGCGCAATTTCGCGCGCACCAGAATAAAGTCGAGGCTATCCACCACCTGCCGGTAAGGCACATGCTGCGCGCGGTTCTGCATATCGGAAATCCGCTCGACTGTCATCGGGTGCGAGCGCATATAGACCGGCGCGTTGTTCTCGTACACCCGCCCGGCTTTTTGCAGCCGCTCGAAAAAATCTCCCATACCGCGTACATCGAAACCGGACTTCTCCAGCATCTGATAGCCAACGCGGTCCGCTTCCCGCTCGAAATCACGACTGTATGCCAACTGCGACTGAATGGCGCCAGCCTGTGCCGAAGCCATCACCCCGCCAGCCACCTGGGCATTAGAACGCACGGCGAGAAGGCCAACTGCCATCGCCACCAAAGTCGCAATGGAGTCCTGCTTTCCCTTTGAAATCTGACGGGCAAGGTGATTTTGCGTAACGTGTGATATTTCGTGCGCCACCACGCCAGCCAGTTCGGATTCGGATTGTGCCGTAAGCAGCGTTCCCGTATTGACGCCGATAAAGCCGCCGAACATGGCGAAAGCATTTACCGTGTTGTCGCGAATGGCAAAAAAGTGAAAATCGCCCGCAGGACTGGTGCTGGCAGCGACCAGCCGGTTACCAAAAGTGCGGAGGTAATCGTTGATTTCCGGATCGTCAACATAGCTCGGCTCGTGCAACCGGATATCGTTCATGATCTGTTCGCCGATCCGGCGTTCAAGCTGCGGCGAAAAATCGGCGCGGGCCGACTCACCGAGGTCGGGCAGATCATCGGCCAGGGATAAAGTCGTTACGCCAAGTGCAACGGCCACCGCCGCTGTGACAAGCAGAGGCCGTATAGCGCTGACAAATCGGAACAAAGAATTCAAGGTCTGTGCGATTACAAGCAAAAAATCATGGTGCTATGATACCGGACTCGGCCACTCCCGTTTATTTCAAGATATTTCTTCGTCAAAGCAAAATCCCAGTCAATGTCCGCAAATCCGCTTACCCATTTTGATGCCGAAGGCCAGGCCCACATGGTCGATGTCGGCGAAAAATCCGAAACCTCCCGGCAGGCACGTGCCGCCGGCAGCATTTTCATGCAGCCGGAAACACTGGCCCTGATTCGCAGCGGCTCGGCCAAAAAAGGCGACGTGCTCGGCATCGCACGCATTGCCGCCATTCAAGGCGCCAAACGCACATCCGACCTCATTCCGCTGTGTCACCCGATCGCACTGACCCGGGTTGCCGTGGAATTCGAGATCGACCCGGAACGCAACGCGGTTCATTGCCTGGCAACAGCCGAATGCTTCGGCCGTACCGGCGTTGAAATGGAAGCGCTGACAGCCACCAGCGTTGGTCTGCTGACCATCTACGACATGTGCAAGGCCGTTGACCGCGGCATGCGTATCGAAAGCATTCGCCTGCTCGAAAAAATCGGCGGCAAATCGGGGCACTGGCAAGCCGCGACAGACAAATAGGCTGACACATGGACGCTTTGCGACGAGCCTTGCTCAAATCCGCTGGTGCAACTTGCACGATATCCGCGTTACTCGCCGCGGGGCTGTTGAAACCTGCCCGGGTACTTGCAGCAGACTGGCCGCGCCTGGCATTTACGGCAACCAGCCTTGCCGATTCACTGAAAGCCTACGGTGGACAAAACTCGATTGAGAGCCGTGATATCGTTATCAGCACCGCTGAAATAACCGAAAACGGCGCACAGGTTCCAGTCGATATCACCAGCAACATTCCCGGCAGCCAGAGCATTGCCGTATTCATCGAAAAGAATCCGATGCCACTGGCAGCCAGCCTGAGTTTTGCCAACGGGGCGCTGCCCCAGGTCCGCATTCAGTTGAAAATGGCCGAGTCGACGCGGATTCGTGTCGTCGTCAGAGCTGCCGACGGAAAAATCTATCACGCCAACCGTGACGTCAAGGTCACACTTGGCGGCTGCGGCTAGGGGGCACAAACGCGCATGGCAGAACCAATAAAAATCAGGGCGACGCTGCTGGGTGAGCAGACCGAAATCCGCATTCTTATGCAGCATCCAATGGAAACCGGGCTACGCAAGGATCCGGCCAGCGGGCAA
>JBIKLY010000114.1:0-7662 GCA_044359525.1 Rhodocyclaceae bacterium
CAACGAAAATCTTTTCCACCTGTTCGACTTCAACCGCGCCTGGTCGGCACGGATGCAGGAAATTGATCCCGAGTTTTTTACCAAGCTGTCGCATCTTCAATCGCCGGAATACCTGTGGATCGGCTGTTCAGACTCGCGCGTACCTGCCAACCAGATCGTCGGCCTGCTGCCCGGTGAGGTCTTCGTTCACCGCAATGTGGCCAACGTCGTGGTGCACAGTGATCTCAACTGCCTGTCGGTTATCCAGTTTGCCGTTGAAGCGCTCAAGGTCAAGCACATCATGGTCGTCGGCCATTATGGCTGCGGTGGCGTCAAGGCAGCGCTGGAGCGGCAGCGCGTCGGGCTGGTCGATATCTGGCTGCGCCATGTACGCGACGTGCATGATAAACATCTCGCGGCGGTAGAGGCATTACCGCTGGAAGCGCAGCACGACCGGCTGTGCGAACTCAATGTGCTCGAACAGGTGGCCAACGTCTGCCATACCTTTGTCGTTCAGGACGCCTGGGCACGCGGTCAACCGGTCACTGTGCATGGCTGGATTTACGGCCTGAAGGACGGCTTGATGCGCGATCTCGGCTTCACCGTGCACCGTCCGGAAGATTTCGCGCCCCGCTACAACGCGGCGCTGGAGGCGCTTGGTCGCTGAGCGTCAATTGATTTGAATTGAAAGAGGATAGCTTCATGAACGATCCGGTCGTTATTGTTTCCGCCGTACGCACGCCGATGGGCGGCTTCCAGGGCGATTTCAACAGCATGACTGCGCCGCAGCTTGGCGCCGTGGCGATCAAGGCTGCCGTCGAACGCGCCGGGATCAAGCCCGAACTGGTCGAGGAAGTTGTTTTCGGCAACGTGCTGCAGGCCGGTGTCGGTCAGGCACCGGCACGCCAGGCGGCGATTGGCGGCGGTCTGCCGCTGTCGGCCGGTTGTACAACGGTACACAAGGTTTGCGGTTCGGCGCTCAAGGCAGTGATGCTGGCGCACGACAGCATCCTCGCGGGCTCGTACGAGATCGGCATCGCCGGTGGCATGGAGTCGATGAGCAATGCCCCCTACCTGTTGCCCAAGGCACGCGGCGGCTATCGTCTCGGGCACGGCCAGATGCTCGATCACATGTTCTTCGACGGGCTTGAAGATGCGTATCAGAAGGGCCGCCTGATGGGCACCTTCGCCGAAGAGTGCGCCGAGAGCTACGGCTTCACGCGCGCCCAGCAGGATGAGTTCGCGATCCTATCGACAACGCGTGCGCAGAAGGCCATCGCCGATGGATCATTTGCCTGGGAAGTCGCGCCGGTAACCGTTGCCGGTCGCAAGGGCGATGTGCTGATCAGCAACGACGAGCAGCCGCCGAAAGCGCAGATCGACAAGATCGGCAGCCTGAAAGCTGCGTTCAAGAAGGATGGCACGGTGACTGCCGCCAACTCGTCGTCCATTTCCGATGGCGCCGCCGCGTTGGTGCTGATGCGCGCCTCGAAGGCTGCGGCGTTAGGCCTCAAGCCGATTGCAAAAATCGTCGCGCACACAACGCACGCGCAGGCGCCGAACCTTTTTACCACGGCGCCGGTTTTTGCCATGCAGAAGCTGTTCGCGAAGACCGGCTGGAGCGCCGAGAGCGTCGATCTGTACGAAATCAACGAAGCCTTTGCCGTCATCACCATGGCCGCCATGCATGATCTCAAGCTGCCACACGACAAGGTCAACGTGCACGGCGGTGCCTGTGCGCTCGGTCACCCGATCGGCGCTTCCGGCGCGCGCATTCTGGTAACGCTGCTCGGCGCGTTGAAGAAATACAGCAAGCAGCGCGGTGTGGCCTCGCTGTGTATCGGCGGCGGCGAAGCGGTGGCGCTCGCTGTTGAAATGCTTTAAAAAACGAAGCGCTTTCAACACAGAGAGCACAGAGGCACAGAGTACACAGAGAAAAGTCTTTTTGTTTCTCTCCGTGATCTCTGTGTCTCTGTGTACTCTGTGTCGAAAGAGGTTTTAGTAAAGGAATTCAAATGATCCTCACGCAGGAACAGGAAATGATTCGTGACTCGCTGCGCTCTTTTGCGCAGGAGCGTCTGGCGCCTTTTGCCGGCGAATGGGACCGCAAGCACACTTTTCCGGCTCAGGCGCTGCGCGAGCTTGGCGAGTTGGGTGCGCTCGGTATGGTGGTGCCCGACGAGTGGGGCGGTGCCGGCATGGACTACATGTCGCTGGTTTTGGTGCTTGAGGAAATTGCTGCCGGCGATGGTGCGACGTCGACCATTGTCAGCGTGCAGAACTCGCTGGCCTGCGGCATCACGATGAAATACGGCAACGACGAGCAGAAGGAAACCTGGCTCAAGCCACTGGCGCGCGGCGAGAAGCTTGGCTGCTTCTGTTTGACCGAACCGCATACCGGTTCCGATGCGTCATCGATCACGACACGCGCGGAACGTGAAAAAAGCGGCGATGGCGACCATTTCATCCTGAATGGCGTCAAGCAGTTCATCACCACCGGCAAATACGCGCAGGTCGCCATCGTCTTCGCGGTGACCGACAAGGCGGCCGGCAAGAAGGGGATCTCCTGCTTCCTCGTGCCGACCGATACGCCCGGTTACATCGTTGCGCGGATCGAAGAAAAAATGGGGCAGCACGCTTCCGACACGGCGCAGATTCTTTTCGAGAACTGCCGTGTCCCGGCGTCGTGCCTGCTCGGCAAGGAAGGTGAAGGCCTCAAAATTGCGTTGTCCAATCTCGAAGCCGGGCGTATCGGTATTGCTGCGCAGTCAGTCGGTATGGCGCGTTCCGCTTTTGAAGCGGCGGTGAAGTACGCGAAGGAACGTGAGACCTTCGGCAAGCCGATCATCGAGCATCAGGCCGTCAGTTTCCGTCTCGCCGATATGGCCACGCAGATCGATGCGGCGCGGCTGATGGTCTGGCGCGCCGCTGCGTTCAAGGACGCCGGCAAGCCGTGCCTGAAAGAAGCGTCGATGGCTAAAATGTTCGCTTCCGAGATGGCCGAAAAAGTTTGTTCCGATGCCATCCAGATTCACGGTGGCTACGGTTACGTTAGCGATTTTCCGGTTGAGCGCATCTACCGTGACGTTCGCGTCTGCCAGATTTACGAAGGTGCGAACGACATCCAGCGGCTGGTGATCGGCCGCGCGATTGCGGCCGAATAAGTCAGCAAAAAACCGGAACAGGAAAACTGAAAATGGACGACACGCTGGATTTTTACTTCGATTTCTCCTCGCCCTACGGCTATCTGGCGTCGGAAAAAATTGACGCGATTGCCGGAAAATTCGGGCGCAAGGTCCGCTGGCATCCGATCCTGCTCGGTGTCGTCTTCAAGGAGACGGGCGCCGTGCCGCTGACCCTGGCTGCGCCGCTCAAAAGCCGCTACTACCTGCATGATTTTTTACGTTCGGCTCGCTACATGGGCGTTCCCTACAGGCATCCGGCAAACTTTCCGGTTGCCACGCAACAGGCCGCGCGCGCTTACTATTGGCTGCATGCGCACGATTGCGCGATGGCCCGCGCGTTTGCCCATGCTGCGTATCGTGCTCTGTTCGCCGAGGGGCGTGACATTTCCAGCCCCGAGGTAGTGCTCGATCTGGCCGCCGCGCAGGGCGCCGAGCGCGACGCGTTGGCCGCTGCGCTGGCCAGCCCGGCGCTCAAGGAGCGGCTGAAAAGCGAATGCGAAGCGGCGATCGGCAAGGGCGTTTTCGGTTCGCCGTTCATCATCGTCGACGGCGAGCCTTTCTTTGGCGCCGACCGCCTGCCGCAGCTCGAACAGTGGCTCGAAAGCGGGGGTTTCTGATGCCCGTCCTGACTACCCAGCTCAACCCACGCAGTGCCGATTTTCAGGGCAATGTTGAGGCGATGCGCAAGGTCGTCGCCGACCTGCGCCAGACGGTCGACAAGATTGTGCTTGGCGGCTCTGAAGCGGCGCGCCAGAAACACATTGCACGCGGCAAGTTGCTGCCGCGCGAACGGATCAATACGCTGATCGATCCGGGGTCACCGTTTCTCGAACTGTCGCAGCTAGCCGCCTACGGCATGTATGGCGGCGACGTGGCTGCGGCTTCGCTGATCACCGGCATCGGCCGCATCAACGGCGTCGAATGCATGATCGTTGCCAACGATGCGACGGTGAAGGGCGGCACCTACTATCCGCTGACCGTCAAGAAGCATCTGCGGGCGCAGGAAATCGCTGCCGAAAACCATCTGCCCTGCGTCTACCTGGTCGATTCGGGCGGCGCCTTCCTGCCGATGCAGGATGAGGTGTTTCCCGACAAGGAGCACTTCGGCCGCATTTTTTTCAACCAGGCCAATCTCTCGGCGCAGGGCATTCCGCAGATCGCCGCTGTAATGGGCTCGTGCACCGCTGGTGGCGCTTATATGCCGGCGATGTCCGACGAATCGATCATCGTCAAGAATCAGGGAACCATTTTTCTCGGCGGCCCGCCGTTGGTCAAGGCGGCGACCGGCGAGGTGGTCAGCGCCGAAGACCTCGGTGGCGCCGACGTGCATACGCGCATTTCCGGTGTTGTCGATCATCTCGCCGAGAACGACGCGCACGCGCTGGCCATCGCCCGGCGCATCGTCGGCAAGCTCAACTGGCAGAAGAAGCCGCCGGTCAGCCTCGTCGAACCGCGCGCGCCGCTCTATCCGGCCGACGAGCTGTACGGCGTGATTCCGACCGACAGCAAAAAGCCTTTCGACGTGCGAGAAATTATCGCGCGCATCGTCGATGGTTCGGATTTTGACGAGTTCAAGGCGCGCTACGGGACGACGATCATCTGCGGCTTCGCGCACATCTGGGGCTATCCGGTCGGCATCGTCGCCAACAACGGCATCCTCTTTTCGGAGTCCTCGCTGAAGGCCGCACATTTCATCGAGCTCTGCGCACAACGCGGCATCCCGCTGGTTTTCCTGCAGAACATCACCGGTTTCATGGTTGGCCGCAAGTACGAGAACGGCGGTATCGCGCGCGACGGCGCCAAGATGGTGACCGCCGTGGCTTGTGCGAAGGTGCCGAAGTTTACGGTGGTGATCGGTGGCTCCTTCGGCGCCGGCAACTACGGCATGTGCGGTCGCGCCTACGGCCCGCGTTTCCTGTGGATGTGGCCGAACGCGCGCATCTCGGTGATGGGCGGCGAGCAGGCCGCCGGCGTGCTGGCGACCGTCAAGCGCGACGGCATCGAAGCGGCGGGCAAGACCTGGAGCGCCGAGGAAGAGGCCGCTTTCAAGGCGCCGATCCGCGAGCAGTACGAAGCGCAGGGCCATCCCTATTACGCCAGCGCCCGCCTGTGGGACGATGGCGTGATCGATCCGGCGGACACGCGCCGTGTGCTCGGTCTGGGGCTGTCGGCGTCGATGAACGCGCCGGCGGTGGAAACGAAGTTCGGGATTTTCAGAATGTAGAAAAGGCGAACCACCAAGGCACCAAGAACACCAAGTTACACCAAGAAATACAAGAACGTTTTTCCTTGGTGGCTCTTGGTGTTCTTGGTGCCTTGGTGGTGAAAGATTTTGGGTTTAGGAGACGCTTATGTATCAATCAATCATCACCGAAGTCGACGGCGCCGTCGGCATCCTCTCGTTGAACAAGCCTGAGCGGCATAACGCTTTCGACGAGGTGCTGATCGCTGAAATCACCGCCGGTCTGCGTGAGCTGGAGGCCGACCCGCGTGTGCGCGCCGTAGTGCTTTCCTCTACTGGCAAGAGTTTCTGCGCCGGGGCTGATCTCAACTGGATGAAGCGCGCTGCCGCTTATTCCCCAGAGGAAAATCTGCGTGATGCACACAAGCTCGCCGAGATGATGCGCACGCTCAACGAGTTGTCCAAGCCGACGATCGCCCGGGTACAAGGGCCGGCCTACGGCGGCGGTGTCGGCCTGATCGCTGCCTGCGATATCGCGGTGGCGACTTACGACGCGCTGTTCGCGCTGACCGAGGTCAAGCTCGGCATCCTGCCGGCGGTGATCAGCCCTTACGTGCTGGCGGCCATCGGCGAACGCTATGGCCGTCGCTACATGCTCAGCGCCGAACGCTTCTCGGCGGCGGAGGCTTATCGAATTGGCCTGCTGCATGAGATCGTTCCCGGCGATGAGCAGCTTGACGAAGCAATCGCCGAAATTCTCGACAGCCTGCTGAAGAACGGCCCACGGGCGCAGGCCGAGTGCAAGGAGCTGATTCGGGTTGTCGCCGGAGCGCCTATTGACGCCGCCACCCGGGAAGAAACCGCCCAACGCATCACCCGCGTGCGGGCGAGTGCGGAAGGCAGGGAAGGGCTGACGGCTTTTTTAGAGAAGCGCAAGCCTTCGTGGATCAATAGCTAACCACCAAGACACCAAGGGCACAAAGTTTCACCAAGAAGTACAAATGCATTCTTTGGGTTTTCTTGGTGTCTCTTGGTGTCTTGGTGGTGAAAGGTTTTAAATGTTTACAAAAATTCTCATCGCCAATCGCGGTGAAATCGCCTGCCGCGTGATCAAGACGGCGCGCCGCATGGGCATTCGCGCCGTCGCCGTTTACTCCGAGGCCGACGCCAACGCGCGGCATGTGCGTCTGGCCGACGAGGCGGTGTGCATCGGCCCGGCCGCGGTGCGCGAATCCTACCTCGTTGCCGAACGCATTCTCGATGCGGCAAAACGCACCGGCGCACAGGCGGTGCATCCGGGCTACGGTTTCCTTTCCGAGAACGACCAGTTTGCCGACGCCTGCACGGCAGCCGGCATCGTTTTCATCGGCCCGCCGGCCGAGGCGATCCGCGCCATGGGCTCGAAGTCGGCGGCCAAGAAAATCATGGGCGCCGCCAATGTGCCGCTGACGCCGGGTTATCACGGCGACGAGCAGGCGCCCGATTTTCTGCACACGCAGGCCGACGCCATCGGCTACCCGGTGCTGATCAAGGCGGCGGCCGGCGGTGGCGGCAAGGGCATGCGTCTGGTCGAGAAGAGCGAGGATTTTCTCGCCGCGCTGGCTTCATGCCAGCGCGAAGCGGCTTCGTCCTTCGGCTCCGAACACGTGCTGATCGAAAAGTACCTGACGCGCTCGCGGCACATCGAAATCCAGGTCTTTGCTGACACGCAGGGCAACTGCGTCTACCTCTTCGAACGCGACTGCTCGGTGCAGCGCCGTCACCAGAAAGTACTTGAAGAAGCGCCCGCGCCGGGCATGACGCCGGAGCGCCGCGCGGCGATGGGCAAGGCCGCCGTCGATGCGGCGAAGGCCGTTGGCTACGTCGGTGCCGGCACCGTTGAGTTCATCGCCAGCGATACCTTCGCGCAGGATGGCACCTTCTACTTCATGGAGATGAACACGCGCCTGCAGGTCGAACATCCGGTCACCGAGATGATCACCGGGCAGGATCTGGTCGAGTGGCAGCTGCGCGTGGCGAGCGGCGAGCCGCTGCCGCTGCGTCAGGATCAGCTGGCGATTCACGGCCATGCAATTGAAGCACGCATTTACGCCGAGGATGCGAACAAGGGTTTCCTGCCGTCGACCGGCCGATTGATCCATCTTGCGCCGCCGGTCGAGAGCCTTAACGTGCGCGTCGATACCGGCATCGAACAGGGCGACGAAATCACGCCGTTCTACGACCCGATGATCGCCAAGCTGATCGTCTGGGACGTCGACCGTCATTCGGCACTGGCCCGCATGCGGCAGGCGCTGGCCGATTACCGCATCGTCGGCG
>JBIKLY010000049.1:0-26768 GCA_044359525.1 Rhodocyclaceae bacterium
GAAAGAAGGAAAATCGCGCAAGTTCATCAACGAAGTCGAACACCGCACCTTCAGCGGCAGCTACGCCGCACAGCGCGGCCAGAGCGTGCTCTACATCACCGAGCGCTGCGTTTTCCGGCTGGTCAGTGATGGCCTGGAACTAATTGAAATCGCACCCGGTGTCGATTTGCAGCGCGACATCCTTGCCCACATGGATTTTGTACCGCGCGTCAGTCCGCAGTTGAAAATCATGGATGCCGCCATTTTCTCCACAGCATCGATGGGTTTGCGTGACCAGTTGCTCGACGTACCGCTCGAACAGCGGCTGACTTTCGACGCGGAGCAGAACCTGTTTTTCGTCAATTTTGAAGGCTTGAATGTGAACAACGAGGTACAAGTCGAACGGATACGTAGCTTGGTCGAGGGCAAACTTGGCCCCCTCAAGCACAAGGTGCTGGCGATCGTAAATTACGACAACTTCATGATCGCCCCGGAAATCGTAGACCGCTACAGCGACATGGTGCGCGACCTCGTTGACCGCTTCTACAGCGACGTAACACGCTACACCACCTCAAGCTTCATGCGTGCCAAACTGGGCACAGCGCTTGAACATCGGCACGTTGCGCCACACATTTACGAGACAGCAATTGAGGCGCTTACCGTGCTGGATAGAAAAAGCGCGAACTGAACTGCCGGATCGCGACCAAAAACAGGTATTGACCATTTTTCAATAGCGGGATAGCGTATTACCAAAGTAATACTATAAAAACATACATCAAAGGAGAGATCATGAGTTCTGGAACCGGAATGTCTCTGCGCAGCAAACTGTTTGGCCTCACCATTGCCACGGTCGTTGCGCTCTCTGTACTGTTTGCCGTTGTTCTCTCCAACGAAAAGAACCAGCTGCTTGCCGACCGGCAGGACAAGACGCGCAATGTCGTCGAAGCCGCGACCGGCGTCCTCGAATACTTCCACAAGCAGGAAAAAGCCGGCAAAATTTCTCGCGAAGAAGCGCAGGCACAGGCCAAAGAAGTGTTGCGCGGCATGCGCTACGACAAGGTCGAGTATTTCTGGATCAACGACATGCACCCGGTGTCGGTCATGCATCCGATCAAGCCCGAACTCGAAGGCAAGGATCAGACCGGCAACATCGACAAGACCGGCAAGGCGCTCTACGTCGAATTCGTCAAAACCGTAAAGGCCAGCAGCGCCGGATTCGTCGACTACTACTGGACGAAGCCGGGCTCCGACGCCGTTGTGCCGAAAATCTCCTACGTCAAGGGTTTTGAACCGTGGGGATGGGTTGTCGGCAGCGGCATTTACATTGACGATATCGATGCGATATTTCGCCAGAACGCGATCAAGTTCCTCGCGTGGGGGCTGTTGATTGGCGGGTTCATTGCCATTTCTCTGACCCTCGTCAGTCGTAATCTGATCAGAACGCTCGGTGGCGACCCGCTCTACGCCTCACAGATCACGCGCCGTATCGCCGCCGGCGACCTGACGACTGAAGTCGAATGCGCCGCCGGCGATACCAGCAGCGTTCTGGCTGGCATGAAGGAAATGCAGCAAACGCTGCGCACGATGATCAATGAAATCGTGCGCGGTGCCGAACAACTTTCCAGCGCCTCCGAACAACTGCTGCACGCTTCGGAAGATGTCGCCGCGCGCTCCCGCCAGCAGAGCGAATCGGCCTCCGCAATGGCGGCTGCAGTCGAGGAAATGACGGTCAGCATCGACCAAGTGGCTGAAAATGCCCGCGAGGCCCACACCATCTCGGTACATGCCGGCGACCTGTCGAGCAAGGGTGCCCATGTTATCCAGAACGCCGCGGCCGAAATGCACAATATTTCAGAAGCCGTTCAGTCCTCCTCCGCAATCATCGAGGACCTTGGCCGGCAGTCCGATCAGATCACCTCGATCGTCAACACGATCAAGGAGATTGCCGACCAGACCAATCTGCTGGCACTGAATGCGGCGATCGAAGCCGCACGTGCTGGCGAACAAGGGCGCGGGTTTGCCGTGGTGGCTGACGAAGTGCGCAAGCTGGCCGAACGGACGACGCTATCGACCGCCGAAATTGCCGGCATGGTCGGCAAGATACAGAATGGCACGCGCAATGCCGTCAGCAGTATGGAAACGGGTGTGGTGCAAGCCGGCAAAGGCGTCGATCTGGCCAGTCAGGCAGGCACCTCGATCACCGAGATCCGCGACGGTTCAGTGCGTGTCATGGAAGTCGTCAACAGCATCTCCGATTCGATTCGCGAGCAAGGCACCGTGTCCAGCGAGATCGCCAAGAATATCGAACGCATCGCCCAGATGTCCGAAGAGAGCGCCAACGCGATTCAGAACACCACCAACGCCGCGCGTCACCTGCAACAGCTGTCGTCCGGCCTGCACAACTCGGTCAGCCGCTTCAAGCTCGGCTAGTAGTCAGTCATGCAGAAAGACGAGAACAGTGCGAACCACCAAGACACCAAGTTCACCAAGATACACCAAGTTAAGATCATGTTTTCTTGGTGAAACTTTGTATTCTTGGTAACTTGGTGGTGAAGTTTTTTCGTTGCCTTTTAAGATGACTGACTACTAGGCGACCAGGAAAAACCTCTTACCCCCACCACCAAACTACCGCTGCCAGCGTTCGGCGGCGCTATCGTCGGTTTCTCGCGCATCGACCCAGCGCGCGCCATCCGGCGTCACTTCGCGCTTCCAGAACGGGGCGCGGGTCTTCAGGTAGTCCATGACGAATTCGCAGGCGGCGAAAGCTTCGCCGCGATGCGCGCCGGTCACTGCGACGAAGACGATCTGGTCGGTCGGCAGCAGACGACCGACACGATGGATCACCAGCGCATCGAAAATATTCCAGCGCTGTTTCGCTTCGACAACGATTGCCTCCAGCGCCTTCTCGGTCATCCCGGGATAATGTTCGAGGGTCATTTCGGAGACGCCCGAACCATCATTTACATCGCGCACCACGCCGACGAAGGTGGCAATTGCACCAATGCGGGCATCCCCGTGGCGCAGGGCCGCAAGCTCCGCACTAACGTCAAAATCCGCTTCCTGGACACGTACCGCCATCTCAGCCTCCCGTCACCGGCGGGAAAAACGCGACTTCATCACCCGCCTTGAGCGGCGAGTCAAGGCGCGCCATTTCCTGATTGACCGCGTAGCGCAGGTTTTTCACCGTCGCGAGTTTTTCCCACTCGCCACCACGCGCCGTCAGATCTTTCAGCAAACCGCCGACGTCGCACACGCCATCCGGCAGATCGAGGCTCTCCGCCCCACGGCCCAGCGTCTCACGCAAGCTGGCGAAATACAGAATTTTCAGCATCATCAAACCCTATCCCAACAATTCAGAAAACGGCAAGAAGCGTACCGTATCACCGCGCCGAATGGCCTGTTGCGGCGCGTTATCGATCAGCCCGCCAGCCCACACCGCCGAAGTCAATACACCTGAGCCCTGATTCGGAAACAGCTCAAGTCCGCCGCCGGCGTTCAACCGGGCGCGCAGGAATTCACGCCGCGCATCGGGCTGCAGCCAGTCGAAATCGGCACGCAGCGCATAAGCAAGCGGGGCGGTCTCGCGCACCCCTTGCATGCTCAGAATGAAGGGGCGAACAAGCATCAGGAAGGTGACAAAACTCGACACCGGGTTGCCCGGCAGGCCGATGAACGCGACTTCGCCGCCGGCCGAATCCACATTCACCCTCACCTGCCCGAAGGCCAGCGGCTTGCCCGGCTTGATGGCGATCTTCCACATATCGAGCCGGCCCTCAGCTTCAACCGCCGGCTTGACATGATCCTCCTCGCCCACCGAAACACCGCCCGAGGTCAGGATCAGATCGTTATCACGCGCCGCCGCGCGCAGCGCCGCACGCGTCGCCGCCAGATCATCCGGCACCTGGCCGAGGTCATGCACCTCGCAGCCGAGGCCTTCAAGCAGCGCGGTGAGCAGGAAGCGATTGCTGTTATAGATGGCCCCCGGCGGCAATACCTCACCCGGCATGCGCAACTCGTCGCCGGTAAAAAAGACAGCAACGCGCACACGCCGAAAAACCGGCAACTGCGCAACGCCAACCGACGCAGCCAGCGCCGTATCCTGCGCACGCAAACGCTGACCGGCGGCAAGGATGCTGCTGCCGGCAGTCACATCACCACCAGCGCGGCGAATGTTCTCGCCCACTTGTGGCAGATGATTGATCACCACCCCGCCCTCGCCGTGCTCGCACAACTCCTGCATCACCACCGCATCGGCACCTGGCGGAATCGGCGCGCCGGTAAAAATGCGCGCCACCGACCCCGGCTGCAAAGTGGTGCCGACACTGCCGGCGGGAATACGTTGCGTCACGGGCAAACAGGCGCCAATCGCTGAAAGATCCGCGACGCGAACGGCATAACCATCCATCGCCGAATTATCGAGCGGCGGCACGTCAAGCGTCGCGTACTGCGCCTCGGCCAGCACACGCCCGGCCGCCGCCAGCGTCGGCAGCGAGCGGATTTCGCTGACCGGTTGTACGCCGGCCAGCAATTGCTCAAGCGCTTGATCAAACGACAGCATGTGTTTTCCTTTGGATCTTTGAAGGGGAGTGTGTTTGCTTTGGCAGTTCATTCGACTACTGACGACCCAAAGCGGAAGTGGCCGGACTGTTAAAGCGGCCGTTCAACGTAAAGGTGACCGGCGCCAGGCGCAGGCGCTTGAGAAAAAGGCGCGCCGCTCATTTGGCATCCGGTGGACCGATGAGTTGGGCCTCTCAACGTCGGCGACCTCACCCGAATGATTGGCAACCGAAGGCAGAAGTGAGGCGGCTGGGGAAAATGGGGGAAATTCTGCTTCATTCCATCCCCAACCAGTCCTTGTAATCTTTCCATCCTTTGTCCCGATAATATGCCTCTGGGCTTCTGGGTATGTCCGGTGGTCGTGTTCCCTTGTGCGGATACTCCCCACGGCAGTAGGTTTCCCATTCTCGGTATGACCCCAAGCCAAGGTTATGGACAAACGCTTTGGCTTCTTCGTAACGCTTGAAGCTGACACCTCTTTTACGTTTGAAGCCAAGCCAATCCGGATATCCCGCCCACCCCGCTTTTTTGTAAGCTTGCAACTGGTCTGGATATACGGGGATATCCCGAGGACGCGGTGGAAAATCTGGGAGTTTTCCAGCTGCGTACTGTCGCCATTCCGCGTAGCTTCTTAGCATCAATGACTGAACAAATCTTCTAGCTTCTTCGAATGAGCGCCAGACTCCGCTTGCACCCTGGTAATTCGTTCCTACCCAGTCTGGGTAGCCATTCCATTCTGCGTACATATCGCGCGGCTTGACAGGAATGTCTTCAGGTCTGGTTCCTTTTTCGGGCAGATCGCCGCGACAGTAACTGAACCAATCTTTTTGCCCCCCAAGACCGAGAGATCGAACGAACTCGCGCGCCTCCTGAAATGACCGGTATTGCCGCCGTCTTTTTGAAGGCGCATCCGAAGCAACCGGAGGCCCGAATCCCAGCCAATCTCCCCAGCCTGCCCAGCCCTGATGCTTGTAAGTGCGGTCAGGTCTCGCCGCCATGTCCGCTGGCAAGATTGGAAATTCTGCAATCTTGCCTTGGCAATATTTGGACCATTCCTTAGAACTGGTCAATTTGAGGCTATACGCGAATTCTCGCGCATCCTCGAAGGAGCGCGCGATCCGTTTTGGGGCGCCCCTGCCAGTCCCTAGCCAATCGCTGTAACCCAACCATCCTTGATCACGATAGTGGCGTTCTGGCATGGACGGCACTTCGATTGGCCTGGGCGGCTTATTGCTCATGCGTCCGGCCGAATAGTTTTTCCATTCCGGCTGGTTGGATAAGCCCAAGCTCCGAGCAAAATCTCTTGCTTTCTCGAAAGGCCAACGCAAATCCTGCGCTTGGCTGTGACCGGCATAGGCTGGCCCATAGCCTAGCCAGTCCGGAAATCCTTCCCACCCAAAATCTCGATAAGCAATGTTTGGAACACGCGGTATGTCCAAAGGTAACGGCTGCCTTGATGGATCAGGATCCCGTGTAAAGTGATGCCAATCAGCCATGGATTTAAGTCCAAGATGCCTTACGTATTCTCGTGCCTCGTTGAATGGGCGCCAGCCCAATTTGGCAATTCTGTCCCAGCAGGCCAATTCAATGGCCTGAATGAAGCTTTGGGTGTCAATCTGTAGAGGAATAATTTCGCTGGTCTCAACCGTAACCAGCCCTGAATGTTTCATAACCTTGCCAGAAGAGATTGAGCGAAAGTACTCGATGATTCTGCCGTCGTTGGAGGCGAGCGAACGCAGAATTGCCAAGACGGACTCGAATTCCTGTCCGCTGATTATGTCCTCCACCTTTTGGCCAACCTGCACCACAAGCGGCACTACGATGTAACCGAGCTTCTTCCCGGGCGATAGCCGCATCGCGCGACCGCAGGCTTGAACAACGTCTATGGTGCTTGATTTCGGGTCGGCAAAGAACACGGCATCAACCGCAGGAATGTCCACCCCCTCTGTCAAGCAGCGGGCATTGGCGACAAGGCTGGGTGTTTGCAATGTGAAGTCACTAAGGATGCGATCCCGCTGGGAAGTAGTCATGCTGCCGGACACATGATATGTGTGTATTTGGGGGCCCGATGTGTCGGACTTTGAAACTGAATCGCACAGCCCGGCAAAATCCTTCGCGCGTTTGATGGTGGAATGAAACGAAATGGCATGTTTGATCCCGAACTGTTCCACGGCCTTCCTAAGCGCGATAACGCTTGCAAGTGCGCGCGCGGTCATTGCACCCGCCTTTTCGTTTTCTGTCGCAAGGTATGCGTTCTGCTCGATCAGCCTCGCCACTTCCTCCTGATGCACCACGACCGTCACGACACGATAGTCGGACAGCAGCGGCGATTGTGCTTCGATAGACTGTTTGAAACTGAGGGAATAAAACGTCTGCCCGTAGGTGGCGACATGCTCCATGCTGGCCACACGATCCGAATAGCCGATGTATTTTCGTTCGGTTGCGGTCATGAATAGCCGTTGGCGAATTGGCAAATTAGCGTCGAAGAGCATGTGTGCGAAAACTTTGTCCTGATTGCCGGTCGTCTTGTGTGCCTCGTCGAACACTCCAAGATCAAGAGTCATTGCTGCCTTCGCGACGGCTTCGGAAAATACGCGACCACTTTGATAGGTGACAAATACGATAAGTGGCTTGTCGCCGTGTATCCTGAGCCAAGTAGCGATGTACTCGGGGTCGGTCGAGCAAGGTATTCCCAAGTCCTTTGTGAAGCCAACCAGCGAATCCCCATCAACGGCCGTCACGCTGTCATCGCTGCACACGCAAAGCCAATTGACAAACCTCCCTCCGGCAACAATTTCACGCAACCACGCCGACAGGTTCTGCTTTATCAGCGCAAGACTTGGCACAACCACAACTATGGATTGCGCGCCGATGGCTTGAGTTATCCAGAACGCGGCTAGCGTTTTTCCGGTTCCGCAAGCCATGATCAACTTGCCGAGAGAGTATTGTTTATCCAGGTAGTGATTCTTCGCCGCCTCGATAGCCTCAAGCTGATGGGGCTTTGGAGTCAAAGGTATAAGCGGAGCATTCGCCCGCAATACATGCGCTCGCAAGCGGGTAAAAAACTCTGCGTCTAGGTGACGCCACACCTGATTGGTGCAAAAGCCAAGCTGGGGATATTCGGGAAGAGTGCGCGAAAGTCGTTCTGTGGTTGTGCAAAGCAGGGCAAATGGAATCTGCTTGCATGTGCCGAAGGCGAGCCCCGCAAAAGTGGCGACCTCCGGCCACGACAATGCGCTGAGGGTATCTGTTCGATACTTGGCTTGTATGGCCCAATATTCGCCGTCGCGCGTGACCGCGATCAAGTCGATGCCTTGATCTATGGGAGGAAGCCCGATTGCTTGACGAATATCATGTGGCACATCCGCAAACAGCCAGACCTGGTCCAACTTTGATTGGTACTTTGGATCAAGTTCGAGGTAATGCTTGACGAGGTGTTCGAATAGTTTGCCCTTCTCCGAATTGCCAAGCAATGCCGCTTGCGTCTCGAATTGCTCCCAATTTTCTATGCACGAAAGCATGTCGCGGATGGTGCTTGTTCGAAGCGAGCTGGAATTGTTCATATGGCGTAAATGGGCGGCTTCAGCTTTCGTCCAACGGAGAAACCTTTAAACACAAACGAGTTGAAAGTCGGCGCTGGCGATGCGGCGACAAAGGAAGGCGAGCAACAGAAGACCGAGAAACGACAGATAGCGAGGCTCATAACAGACAAGCCCAACGTGATGTAGACATCAAAACCGCGAGATAAACAGGTGCTTGCTTGATAACGGATTTGTTGTTATTCAAAGGAATCCCTCTCTGTGTCTCGGTTCTGTTTGGTTTTATAAGCGGGCATACAGCTTTAAAAATCCCGCCAAACCCTGCCAGCCACTTTCCATTGAAAACTGCCTCCAATGCCTGCTTTTCGGCACATCAACCTACTTCCGCTTCTGGCCGCACCCGGACGCCCTCCGGTTACAACCAACACGCCAGCCTGTCGCGAAGCGGCTACAAATAGTTTCGCTTCCGGCAAAACGCCTTGAGTTTATGAAAAACATCAAATACGACCGGCGTCGTTTCGATCATTTCTCTGGCGATCTCCGATCGACGCTGCGTAATGTATTCGTGCGACAAATCATTTCGTACTTCACGCACAAGACTCATCCAGTCGTCCGCCGACAGGATGCCCAGTTTCTCCATCAGGTCCACGGACTCTCTTGGTGTCTGCGGTGATTCACCCTCAAGCATGGCAATCATGCGAAAAACCCGCTTGTGCAGCATGTCCTGGAATGAAGCGTAGCGCTGAGCGAGCAAATCAACACTGCCACGGTCCGCGCTGTTCAGGCTCCAGAACTGAATCGAGAGATCAACCGCCTTCACCGCTTGATAGGTGTCCTGTAAATCAGCGAAAGCATGATCAAGGTCAGCAAACGCAGTTGCGAGTTCATTCTTGAGGTTCATAGCAGCGCCAATCCTTTTGTCGCAAGCGATCGAATATTTTGCGCGCGCTCATCGTTGAACGCCACCATGGTGATGTCCACTTTTCTTCCGTCAGCAATCTTGCTGATTTCGTTCCGAAGTTTTCCGCGCGTTCTCAAATCAGGCGTTTCGACCTCGATATACAAGTCAATATCGCCACCACGTTTCTTGACGTCAAGAATTGATCCAAAAACCCACGCATGACTTCCCGGCGGAAGCAGCTGTGCGATCAGCTTTTTGATTGGCCCAACGCGGTCACCAAGCCGTGTCTTTCTGGGACGCCCAAGCGTTGTTGCCGGCAAAACGCATGCATCGCCAATCAGCCATGTGCCGTAGCGCCCTGAATCAATCTTTTTTACGTCAGAAAGAATTCCCTGCTTGCAAAGCTGACGGACGCGCTCAGCAGACAAGTCGTTCTCCGACGCGAATTCAGAAACCGTTCTCATGCTGGAACTATAGCAATAATGTTTTGATGCATCAAAACATTATTTTATTATCCACTGCGACAAAAAAGAGCGATTGAGCGCCGGGCAATACAAAATGCTCACCGAAAACCCGTCAGCAGGAAGACCGGGTAATCGCCCTGCGGCTTGTGGACGACGCTTGCTGAAACGATGTCGACGTTACGGAATCCGGCTTCCAGTGCGGCCTTTGCAATGGCGTCTCGATCAAATCCAAAGTGAAAAACGCCGGTATCTTCGGTATGAAAGCTGCCGTCCTCAGTATCCAGATCGGCTATTGCGACAAAGCCGCCATCATTCAGCATTGAATGGAATTTTCCGAACATGGACTTTACGTCTTCAACGTGATGCATCGTCATAGACGAGATGATTCCGTCAAACGTCTGCTCAATCGCCAATTTTTCCAGATCCACTTCCAGTATCTCGATCTCGCAGCCCAGCCTGTTTCGTTTTTCATTCAGCTGGCTGTTCATTGATTTTGAAATATCAACAGCCGTTATTTTCCCCACCCGAGCAGCAACGCGCTCCAGCAACAGACCCGTGCCGGAGCCAAAATCCATGAGGTGCATGGCTTTATCGAATTTGACGGCGCGGTGAATCGAATTGGCAATATTTTCTACGTTATCAACCCGGCTTTTGTTTTGCTCATAGCTGCCTGCCTTATGCTCAAAATAATCATTAGACATATTCACGCCACCTTGCACAACTTGGTTGATCACAATCACGGAAAACAAGCGCATCAAGCCTTTTTAACAAACTCTGTCTTCAACTGCATCGCTCCGATGCCATCGATTTTGCAGTCAATGTCATGATCGCCGTCAATCAAGCGAATGTTTTTGACCTTGGTTCCAACCTTGACGACGGATGACGAGCCTTTGACCTTGAGATCCTTGATCACGGTAACGGAATCTCCGTCATGCAATTCGTTGCCATGCGCATCTTTCCAGACACGTGCCGTTTCAACGCCCGCCCCGCCAGCATCCTTGCTCCACTCATGGGAACATTCCGGACAAACGTACTGACTGCCGTCTTCGTAGGTAAATTCCGAGTTGCATTGAGGGCAGCTGGGTAGTTTGCTCATTGTTTTAAAACTCCATTTTAAAAACTTCGCTCAACGCGAATCATCGATTCCTGATTCAAAACGACGTGCAAGGCATTTACCATGTAACTTCGTCATCCGCCCGCGCAAGCGCCGTGAAATCCTAAGCGCCGCTTCTTTCGAGTTTCAGCGTCGTCAGAATGAAACGAACAACCGCGTCGGCATCGTTCAGATCAAGTTGCGTCAGATGCGCCGGCAGGGGCGATGCCAGCGGCTCGTCGCAGGCGAGCGCGACAATGTGCGGGTTGTCAGGCCAGAGCGGCGGCTTGCCGTTGGCCGGGCGATGCACTTCCAGTTTCGGAATCGCCTCGTTCTTGAAGCCTTCGACGAGGAGCAGGTCGCACGGTGAAAAATGGCTGAGATACTCTTCCAGTGTCGGCTCCGGCGCACCGCGCAGCTCGTTCATCATCACCCAGCGTTTTTTGCTGGCGAGCAGGACTTCGCTGGCGCCGGCTTCGCGATGCCGGTAGGAGTCCTTGCCAGGCTTGTCGATATCGAAGGTGTGATGGGCGTGCTTGATCACCGAAACCCGCAGGCCCTGCGCGACGAAACGCGGCAGCAGTTTTTCCAGCAGCGTCGTTTTACCCGAGCCGGAGTAACCGGCAATGCCGAAAACGTTTTTAGGTCGATTCATGTGCAGACTTCACCTTCGCCCTGACAGGGCACTGAAAACACCGCAGCAAAACCACCGCCCGGCGTGCGGAAATTGGTCGTCTGCCCCTGATACAAACGCGCCGAAACGAGCTGCACGGCACCCTGATAAACATAATTGCGCAGATCCAGCTTGAGATCCTGCTCGACGCCGTCGACCAGCAGGCGGCGCTCCGACGGCGGCACCAGGGCTTGCGCGATATAGCCGCCGCGCGAGATTTCCTCGAACACGCGTTTCGTCAGCTTGTCGCCGCGATAGGTGGCCTTGCTGCCGAAGCCTGCCGCCGGCTTGAAGAACCACTGCTTGCGGCTGCCCCAGAAAGCATCGGCATCCTGCGCTTTGACTTCCTCGGTGCGCGGGATGCCGCCCAGCAGCAACCGGCGATCGGCCGCATCGACGCCGATCTCGTGCAGCCACGCCGCCTTGCTGAGCAGCACGAGATTGCGTTTGTCGGCGTAGAGCGCATGGGCCCGCGGATGCGGCGTGAGGACGATGGCATCGGCAAGATAGGCATCGCGCAGGGCCGAATTCTGCGCTTCTTCCAGCGAAAAATCGGTCAGCCGGTTGTACACCAGATCGACCACCTGCCCGTCACAGTGCAGGCTTTTGCCGTCAAACGAAAGTGCGTCGGGCGCCACCACCAGCGCGGCAATACCGTTCGCCTCGAACAACTGCCGGAAGAGTTCGAACTCCGGTGCCAGAAACTGCGCCGCCGGTGCCTCGTCGACAATGGCAACGCGACGCAGCGGCTGATCGCCACGTGCCAGCCGCCACTCGCTGCGGAACATGGCGAGAAAATCGTCTTCCACCGTCGTCGGCGCCTGCATCATCGCCGCCACCGGCCCGCAACAGGCGCGTTGCGCGCGGAGCAGCCTGGCGTTGAGCAAACCGCCGCCAGCGTTGGTATTGATCTCGATGAGCTTGGGGCCATCGGCCCCGAGGTGGAAATCGTAGCCGAGAAAGACACCCGCCGCTTTCGGCGCATGCCGCGCAATCGGCGGCGCATAGGCCAGCACGCGTTCGCGATAGGCCGGCAGGGCAATCACCCGTTCGATCGCGGCGATCGTATCGGCCATGCGCCGCAAATGCGCCGCGCCGACAAAGACCATGGTGTCGGAAAAGAGATGCGGACGCGTGGCGAGCAGGTCGGCATGCGAGACGCTGCCCGCACCGGAGTCACCAGATTCCAGCGCGTGACGCAAGGCTGCGTGATCGACCGAAACACACGCGCAGCCACGATTGAGCACCGCCGCCGCATCACGGCAATCGGGCGGCAGCGGGACGGATTGAAGCGGGAGTAAATGGCTTTCCATAAACGCTATGCTACCGGCTCTGTTTCGAAAAAGGCCAGCACATCCGCCAGTTCGCGCGTCCGCTTCATCGGCGGCAAGCTGCGCCAGACACGTTTGCCGTAGGGTTTGGTGATCAGGCGCGGGTCGCAGATCATCAGTACGCCGCGATCGGTTTCATCGCGGATCAGGCGACCGGCGCCCTGCTTGACGTTGATCACGGCACGCGGCAACTGGTACTCCATGAAGGCATTGCGGCCTTCGTTCTTCATCCGTTCGATGCGCGCCGAGAGTACCGGGTCGTCGGGCGGCGCGAAGGGCAGCTTGTCGATGACGACCAGCGACAGCGCATCACCGCGCACATCGACGCCTTCCCAGAAACTCTGGCTGCCGACCAGGATGGCGTTGCCGAGCCGGCGGAAGCGTTCGAGCAACTCGTTCTTGCTGCCCTCGCCCTGCATCAGCAAGGGAAAGTCGAGCCCGGCACGCTCAAGATGCTCGGCGAGCAACTCCCGCGTGCGGCGCATCGCGCGCAGCGAGGTGCACAGGAAAAAGGCGCGTCCGGCGCTGGCCTTGAGCACCGGGAAAGCGGCTTTGACCACGGCCTCGGTGAAGTCGTAACTGTTCGGTTCCGGCAGATTCTGCGGCGCATAGAGCAGCGCCTGCTTCTCATAGTCAAAGGGGCTGTCCCAGCACGCCGAATCGGCGTCGCCAAGGCCCATTTCGGAGCAGTAGTGGCCGAAATCCTTCTGCACGGCGAGCGTCGCCGAGGTGAAGATCCAGGCGCGCGGATGGCCGCTCATCTGCTTCTGCATGATGCTGGCGATGACCAGCGGTGTTGCGTTGAGTTGCAGCGCGTGCGTGTAGGTTTCGCCCCAGCGCACGTAGTCGGCGTCGGCACCGCTTTGCCAGCGGCGCAATTGGGCGAGCAGCTCGACCGAGCGGCGCCAGCAGTTCTCCAGCCCCTCGGCGCGTTGCGCCTGCGTTTCGAGCAGCGCGGCGAACAGTTCGAGTTCGCGGATCAGCCCGACGACGCCGTTGTCGAAGCCCATGCGCGCTTCAAGCTGCGGCAGGGCGAAGCGCGCCGCTTCGACCGGCAAGGTCAGGCGCAGATCCTTGGCGGCTTTTTCGAGCACGCCGCACAGCGTCGGCAGATCAAGACAGTCGCGTGCCGAAGCCAGTCCTTCGACCCGCGCATCGCGCGTCAGGTCGAGGATCTGCGCGGTCGATACGTTGTCGCCGAAGAACAGACTGGCGGTTTCCGGCAACTGGTGCGCCTCGTCGAAGATCACCGCGTTGCAGGCCGGCAGCAGCTCGGCCGTGCCTTCGTCGCGCAGCATCACGTCGGCAAAAAACAGGTGATGATTGACCACCACCAGATCGGCCGCCAGCGCCTCGCGGCGCGCCGCGAGCACGAAGCACTCCTTGTGATACGGGCAGTCCTGCCCGAGGCAATTCTCACGCGTCGAGGTGGCCATGCTCCAGACCGGCGAGTTCTCGGCAACGCCGGCGCATTCGGCCTTGTCGCCGGTCTTTGTCTGCTTGGCGAAGCGCGAAATGCGCACTGCATCGGCCGAATCCTCACGTGTCAGAAAACGGCCGTCGGCCAGCGAACGTTCGAGGTGGTAGTGGCACAGGTAGTTGGCGCGCCCCTTGAGCAAGGCCGCCTTGACTGGCGAATTGAGTACGCGGCGAACGGTCGGAATGTCGCGCGCGAAAAGCTGATCCTGGAGGTTCTTGGTACCGGTCGATACGATGATCTTGCCGCCGGAGAGCAGCGCCGGAATCAGATAGGCAAAGGTCTTGCCGGTCCCGGTGCCGGCCTCGGCAACCAGCACGCGATTTGCCGCCAGCGCTGCTGCGATCCGTTCGGCCATTTCGACTTGTTGCGCACGCTGGCGATAACCGGGAATGCCGGCCGCCAACGGACCATCAGGGGAGAAAACTTCGGAGAGAGAGAGAGTCATGCAAAGATCGCCGGAACCAGTGCGAATCGTACCAGAAGCCGGGGGCTACGTCTGACGGCGCGTACTGTCCGGCAGGGCAATCGCATTTGACTTAAAACCTAACGCAGAGGAAACGCAGAGAAAAGACGACATACGGGCAAGAATTTGACTTTCTCTGCGTCATCTCTGCGTCCTCTGCGCCTCTGCGGTGGGGTTCGATGTTTAAATGCGATTGCCCCGTGCTGCCCGGCAGCTCGAAAAATCAATCGACTTGACCAACGACTGCTTTTCTTACAACAATCGAACCGTGACCTTGCGAAAGACTTTTCATGATCAACCAGACCGTTGCCGATTTCAGCCTGCCGGCCACTGGCGGCAAGGACTTCTCGTTGGCAGCGTGCGTCGGCCATCCGCTGGTCATCTATTTTTACCCCAAGGACAGCACGCCGGGCTGCACCACCGAAGCCCAGCAGTTCCGCGATCTGCACCTCGAATTCAGCGGGACGGCGGCGATCGTCGTCGGCGTTTCGCGCGACAGCATCAGGTCGCACGAAAATTTCAAGGCGAAACAGGATTTGCCCTTCGACCTGCTTTCCGATACCGAAGAATTACTCTGTACACAATTCTCGGTCATCAAAATGAAATCCATGTATGGGAAACAGGTACGGGGCATCGAACGCAGCACTTTTGTCATCGACGGCAAGGGTGTGTTGCGACGCGAATGGCGCGGTGTGAAGGTACCGGGCCACGCGCAGGAAGTGCTCGATTTCGTCAAGACGCTCTAACCAACCGGGGAAACTACGTCCATGGCCCGCAAACCCGCAGCCACCGCCAAAGCAAAACAGAAAACCGCACAAACCAAACTTTTCGTCCTTGACACCAACGTACTGATGCACGACCCGACAAGCGTGTACCGCTTCGAGGAACACGATGTCTTCCTGCCGATCATGACGCTGGAGGAACTCGACAACAACAAGAAGGGCATGTCGGAAATTGCCCGCAACGCCCGCCAGATCACGCGCACCATCGACGAGATCGTCACCAGTCTCTCTGACGGTATCGAAAACGGCATTGCGCTTGACGTTCCGTCACGCAAACTGGCCAGTGGCCACCTCTTCCTGCAAACGGAAGCAATCGCCAACGACCTGCCGGCGGGCTTGCCGACCGCCAAGGCCGACAATCAGATCCTGGCCGTTGTCATCCACCTGCAACGCCGCTACCCCGAGCGGCCGGTCATCCTGGTGTCGAAAGACATCAACATGCGCATCAAGGCCCGCGCGCTCGGGCTGGAAGCGCAGGACTATTTCAACGACAAGGTACTGGAAGACACCGACCTGCTCTATACCGGCATGCGCGAGCTGCCTGCCAATTTCTGGGACAAGCACGGTCAGGACATGGAATCGTGGAAGCGCGACAGCCACACGCTGTACCGCCTGAAAGGCCCGCTCTGCGCGCAGATGCTGGTCAACGAATTTGTTTACCAGGAAGGCGAACAGCCGCTCTACGCCATCGTCCGCGAGGTGTCCGGCAAGACCGCACAACTCGAAACGCTGACCGATTTTACGCATCCGAAGAACAATATCTGGGGCATCACCGCACGCAACCGCGAGCAAAACTTCGCGCTCAACCTGCTGATGAATCCGGATATCGACTTCATCACCCTGCTTGGTCAGGCCGGTACCGGCAAGACACTGCTGACGCTGGCCGCCGGGCTGACGCAAGTGCTTGAAACCAAGCTCTACTCCGAGATCATCATGACTCGCGTAACGGTGCCGGTCGGCGAAGACATCGGCTTTCTGCCCGGTACTGAAGAGGAGAAAATGACGCCGTGGATGGGCGCACTCGACGACAACCTCGACGTCCTCAACAAGACCGACGAGGAAGCCGGCGACTGGGGCCGTGCAGCGACACGCGACCTGATCCGCAGCCGGATCAAGATCAAGTCGCTCAACTTCATGCGTGGCCGCACCTTCCTCAACAAGTTCCTGATCATCGACGAGGCGCAGAACCTGACGCCGAAGCAGATGAAAACGCTGATCACCCGTGCCGGCCCCGGCACCAAGGTGATCTGCATGGGCAACATCGCGCAGATCGACACGCCCTACCTCACCGAGGGCAGTTCCGGACTCACTTATGTCGTCGATCGCTTCAAGGGCTGGGAACACTCCGGGCACATCACGCTGCAACGCGGCGAGCGTTCCCGTCTCGCGGATCACGCCGCCGAAGTGCTATAATCGCCTCACTTACCGGGCCGTGTCTTTGGACACGGCCCGGCCGTTTCTGCTAACCGATCCGTGATGCTTTAGCTATGCAAAACGGATCCTGCGCATTCCGGAGGGTCGATTGAAACGACGCGACTTCCTTGCTGCATCGGCAGCGCTCTCGCTACTCGCATCATCACCAGCGCTTGCTGCCAAAAAAACCGCAGTTAAAAAACCGCCGCCAAAGCCGGCGAGCAAGCCCGCAAACAAGCCGGCAGCGTCGGCCAACGCAAGCACGGCAGCGCCAAGCGAACCGCGCAGCGTCATCAGCTTTCCGGACGAACCGCCGGCGGCGTGGCGAACCTACCATATCCGCTCGTCGATCACCTTGAACAAGATCGCCGGCAAAACCCGGATCTGGCTGCCACTGGCGCAATACAAGGACACGCCTTGGCAGCGCTCGCTTGGCCATAGCTGGCAGGGAAACTTCGAGAGCGCCGGCATTTACCGCGACCCGGTCGCTGAAATGGAAGTTTTCTACGCCGACTGGAAAGATGGTGCTAACACGCCACAACTGCAGATCATCAGCCAGGTCGCGACGCAAGACCGGCACTTTGACATCACCCGCCGTGGCGCCGCCGTCGAGCGCAACGAAGTCCTGCGTCGCTGCCTGCAAGCGACCGCGCTGATGCCGACTGACGGACTCGTTCGCCGCACCGCCGAACGCGCCATTGGCCGTGTCAAGGATCCAGTTGCGCAGGGCAAGGCGATCTATGACTGGGTGGTAGAGAACACCGTCTTCGATCCGCTCGCACCAGGATGCGGTCTCGGCGATATTGCAACGATGCTCGAAAGCGGCCGGCCCGGCGGCAAAAGCGCCGACATCGCCCTGCTCTTCGTCGCCCTCTGCCGTTCGATGGGCATACCGGCGCGCCCGGTATTCGGCCTGCGTGTCGATTACTCGCGCCTGTTCGGCGGACTGGGAGCGACCGGCAAGCTGGCGAATGCCCAGCACTGCCGTGCCGAGTTCTATGCGCCGGGTTACGGCTGGATTCCGATTGACCCTTCCGATGTGCGCAAATCGATTCTTGACGAAGGCCTGAACAGTGGCGACTCGAAACTCGTGGTGCTGAAAAAATTGCTGTTCGGTTTTTGGGAAATGAACTGGATCGGCTTCAATGCAGCACAGGATGTCGACCTGCGTGGCACGACCGGAAAAACACAGCCTTTCCTCATATTTCCCCGGGCAGAATCGGAAAATGGCCGCTTCGACAGCCTCGACGCCGAACACTTCGACTACAGCGTCAGCGCCAGCCGTCTCGAAGTCTAGCCATCTGCCCCCAAGCCAGAACGCTCCAGCAAACGAGCAACGCGACAAGCAGGATTTTGATGGTCAAGCCTCAGTAAGAACCGGGATTGGCGAAGTTTTCGAAACGCGTGTATTCGCCGATAAAGGTCAGACGAACCGTACCGATCGGGCCGTTACGCTGCTTGCCAATGATGATTTCGGCGACCCCTTTATCGGGCGTATCCTGGTTATAGACCTCATCGCGATAGATGAACATGATCACGTCGGCATCCTGCTCGATGGCGCCTGATTCACGCAGATCGGACATCACCGGGCGCTTGTTCGGTCGCTGCTCCAACGCACGATTAAGCTGCGAGAGCGCCATCACGGGCACCTGAAGCTCCTTGGCCAGACTCTTCAAGGAACGAGAGATCTCCGAAATTTCAGTGGCCCGGTTCTCACCGCTGCCATTGGCCGACGACATCAGTTGCAGGTAGTCGATGACGATCAGGCCGAGCTTGCCGCACTGCCTGTGCAGGCGCCGTGCCCGCGCGCGCAGGTCGATCGGATTGAGCGCCGGTGTCTCGTCAATGTAGATCGGCGCCTCGTGCATCTTGCCCAGTGCGAACGACAGGCGCGACCACTCATCGTCGTTCAGGCGACCGGTACGCACACGGTGTGCATCGAGTTTGCCGACCGAAGACAACATGCGCATGGCAAGCTGCGCGCCACCCATTTCCATCGAAAACACGGCGACCGGCAAACCGACTTCAATCGCCACGTGCTCGGCCATGTTCAGCGCGAAAGAGGTTTTACCCATTGACGGACGCCCGGCAACAATCAGCAAGTCGCCCGGTTGCAGACCGGAAGTTTTCGAATCGAGATCGTGATAACCGGTCGGGATGCCGGTGATATCAGACGGATTGTCGCGGTCATGCAATTCCTGAATACGCTCGACGACCTGCGTTAGCAAGGGATTGATGTGCTGGAATCCGGTCTCGCTGCGGAAGCCGCCCTCGGCAATGGCAAAGACCCGGGCTTCAGCTTCATCAAGCAGTTGCTTCGGGTCGCGCCCGAGCGGATTGAGCGCGCTGCCGGCGATCTCGTCGCCCGCCGTGACCAGTTGCCGCAGAATTGCCCGCTCGCGAACGATCTCGGCATAGCGCCGGATATTGGCCGCCGTCGGTGTGTTCGCCGCCAGTTCGCCAAGATAGGCCAAGCCACCCGTGTCACCACTCTCACCCGCCGCATCGAGACTCTCGGCCACCGTAACCACGTCGACCGGCTTGCCGCGCCCGAGTAATTTGCTGATCTGCCGGTAAATACGCTTGTGTTCGTCGCGATAAAAATCGTTCTCGGCAACCAGATCGGCGATCTTGTCAAAGGCCGCGTTGTCGAGCAGCAAACCACCCAGCACCGATTGCTCGGCTTCGATCGAATGTGGTGGAACACGCAACAGCGCCACCGCTGGGTCGACCGGGGAATTCTGATCCCGCCGACCGCGCTGGTTATAGGAATTCGGTGAGTTCTGTGAGTTAAAGGAATTGAACGACTTGGCCATAGGTAATCCGGTGCGGGAAGCTGCGCAAAAGCAACGCAAGTAAGAAGCCAAGTTTACCCTGAGCAGCGACTATCCCGCTGCCCTGAAATAAAAAAAGCCTTGCACCAGGGCAAGGCTTTTTTCGCAGCGTCAGAAAACCGTGTTGTTTTACGATTTTTCTGTCACGTGTGTTACTCGCCGACCACGGAAACCGTGATCGTCGCCAACACATCGGTATGTACCGCGACTTCCAGCGAGTTTTCGCTAACCGTCTTGATCGGGCCCAGCGGCATGCGAACCGAGGACTTCTCAACGTCAAAGCCTTGTGCTTTCAGCGCGTCAGCCACGTCGAAGTTCACAACCGAACCAAAAAGGCGACCATCAACACCGGCCTTGCGGACGATCTTGACGACAGTGCCATTGAGCTTCTCGGCAAACGCCTGAGCGGCTACCAACTTCTCGGCAGCTGCTTTTTCAAGCTCGGCACGCTTCACTTCAAACTCCGCCTTGGCGGCCAGCGTTGCACGCTTGGCCTTGCCATTCGGGATCAGGAAGTTACGCGCATAGCCAGGTTTGACATTGACCAGATCGCCGAGACCGCCGAGGTTGACGACCTTCTCCATCAGAATAATTTGCATCGTCTTTTCCTCGCTTACAGGTGGTTATCGGTGTACGGCAGCAGCGCCAGGAAACGCGCACGCTTGATGGCCACCGACAGCAGACGCTGGTAGCCAGCCTTCGTACCGGTCAGACGAGCCGGCATGATCTTGGCGTTTTCAGCGATGTATTCCTTGAACAGATCGACATCCTTGTAGTCGATGCCATCCATCTTCTCCAGACTGAAGCGGCAGAACTTGCGGCGCTTGAACAGGCCACTGCCCTTTTTCTTCGCGTTCTTATCGTCTTTCTTCTTGAAAAACCTACCCATTTTGATTTCCTTCTACAAATTCAATCGTAGTTACATGCAATTTCAGCTGCTTGCTGTGTTGGCTCTTGGCAGCGAGAAAGCCAGTCAAATGAACTGACGCTCCCGGGCTTGCTGCTTGCAACCACCGGGCTGTCGGGCCCAGACCAATGGCCTGGATTTCACACTCGACACGCCTTGGGCTGCCCGCTTCGATCTGTTCTGACTGATGCCCGATCACACATTCCATTACCGGCACACCGGCCGGGGTGAAACGCAGCGCTTTGCGCTCGATCAGGATTCCAGTCAGTTCAACAGTGTTTTCGATGCGGTTCAGCAGAGCCTCAACAATCAGGCAGCCGGCTGTTCGGCGGTTTCGGCCGCGACTTCTGCCGGCGCATCAGCACGGGCTTCCATCATCGACTTCGACTTCTCTTCCTTCATCATCGGCGAAGGCGTGGTAACGGCCTTCTTCATCTTGATGACAAGGCTGCGCAGCACGGCGTCGTTGAACTTGAAGCCATGCTCGAGTTCGGCCAGCGAAGCAGCATCGCACTCGATGTTCATCAGAACATAGTGTGCCTTGTGCATTTTCTGGATCGGGTAGGCAAGTTGACGACGTCCCCAGTCTTCGAGGCGGTGAATCTGACCACCGTGCGTGGTGACGAGCGTCTTGTAACGCTCGACCATCGCCGGGACCTGTTCACTCTGGTCCGGGTGGACGATAAAAACGATTTCATAATGGCGCATGCACACTCCTTATGGTTAAAGCCCCCCGCCATGCGAACGGTGGAGCAAGGTGGAAAAGCCGGCGATTATACGACGTTTACTGCTTGAGAATCAATGGTTTTTCTTATCGCTTGCGCTTTTCTGGAAGAGAAGAGCCCGCTGTGTATAAAATGACTTATCCGCTTCAAGCGTAATTCCTTCCACAACGCGAGAAAGAAAAATCATGAAAGACCACGCTCCTTCATTGCGCGCCGGACTCCTTGTCCTCGCCGCCCTGATCGCCGCCCCCACCGCATTTGCCGACAAACCCGACTGGGCCGGAGGCGGAAAAGGCGGCAGCAAAGGGAATAAACACGCAGAAAAAGACGGCGGCCATAGCAGCGGACAGGGTGGATCGATCGAAATCCGCTTCGGTGACGACAACCGGCGTGTCGTTAACGACTATTACGGCGCGCAGTTCAAAAGCGGCCATTGCCCACCGGGGCTGGCCAAGAAAAATAACGCCTGTCAGCCGCCTGGACAGGCAAAAAAATGGAACAAGGGGCGTCCGCTGCCAAGCGATCTGAAGTATTACGATTTGCCGCGCGATCTGATGATCCGCCTGCCGACGCCACCCAGCGGACACCGCTATGTGCGGATTGCCTCGGACATCCTGCTCATCGCCGTTGGCAGCAGCATGGTAATCGACGCCATCGAAGACATCGGACGCCAGTAAAACCGCACGCTTACAACTGATACTCGTCGCCGTGCCCGACCATCGCCATATCGACGGCGCGGCGCGTCAGTTGCGGGGCAAACAGCTCGATGAAATCATAGTCGAAGCGTCGCACGTGCGTGCCGCGCCGCAGGCCGATGCGCGTGGTGTTCGAACCGAACAACTGGCCGGCTTCCAGCGCCTGCAAACCGGCGTCGCGCGCGACATCGTAGGCTTGATGCGCAATGATGCCGAGGCCCAGACCGAGACTCACATAGGTTTTGATCACGTCGGCATCGATCGCCGCCAGCACGACATTCGGCGTCAGGTGGGCACGCTCAAAAGCCGCGTTGATGCGCGAGCGCCCGGCAAAAGCCGAGTCATAGGTAATCAGCGGCCAGCGCGCCAGCTCGGCCAATGACAATGGGCGTCCATCAAGCACCGGGTGGCCATCAGGGGCGATCACGCAATGCGTCCATTGATAACAGGGGAGCATCAGCAACTGCGGATACTGGTCAAGCGCTTCAGTGGCGATGGCGATGTCGGCTTCGCCCTTGAGCGTCCATTCGGCGATCTGCGTCGGGCTGCCCTGATGCATCGACAGGCGCACTTTCGGGTGTTTCTCGACAAAGCGTGCAACAACCGAGGGCAAGGCATAGCGCGCCTGTGTGTGCGTCGTGGCAATCACCAGACCACCGCTCTCGCCATCGGCAAACTCCTCGCCAACACGCTTCATGTTCTCGGCTTCGCGCAGGATGCGTTCGGCGATTTCGAGAATCGCCCTACCCGGTTCACTAACGCTGGTCAGCCTTTTTCCGCTGCGCTCGAAAACGATCACGCCGAGTTCGTCTTCAAGCAGCTTGATCTGTTTGGAAACACCCGGTTGCGAGGTGTGGAGCGCGTCGGCAGCCTCTGAAACATTGAGGCCGTGACGAGCCACTTCAACAAGGTAGCGTAGTTGCTGGAGCTTCATCGGGGAGGAACCCATCTCACAAATAACAAAAAGTTCTAACAATCTAACTTAATATTCTTTTTCAATCAAATCAGGCGCTGGTATTATCCGCAAACTTAATTATTGCGGCGCACCATGGACTGGCTGTACACCCTTTCAGGATTTGTTGTTGGCGCCATCGTCGGACTGACCGGCGTTGGCGGCGGCTCGCTGATGACCCCCTTGCTGGTATTGCTCTTTGGCATCCACCCGGCAACGGCGGTCGGCACCGACCTGCTCTACGCAGCGATCACCAAGGCTGGCGGCACGGCGGTGCACGCCAAAAAAGGCCACGTTAACTGGCGCATCACCGGCCTGCTGGCGGCTGGCAGCATTCCGGCCGCCGGGCTGACCATTCTGGCCCTGTCCTATTTACCCAAACAAAACCCGGCAGCGACCCACATCATCTCGGTTTCACTCGGCATTGCGCTGCTGCTCACGGCAGGCGCCATTCTTTTTCGCAAGAACCTTCAACAGCATGCACTGGTCCACGCTGAAGATGCCACACACACACGTCTGCGCGATCCGATCACCATTGCAGTTGGCGTCGTACTTGGCGTGCTGGTGACGATCTCATCGGTTGGCGCGGGGGCACTTGGGGTTGCTGTGCTGTTTTACCTCTACCCGAAGCTGCCGGCCATTCGCATTGTCGGCAGCGACATCGCGCATGCGGTTCCGCTGACGCTGGTTGCCGGCATTGGCCACTGGGTCATCGGTAACGTCGACTGGATGCTGCTTGGCAGCCTGCTGCTTGGCAGCCTCCCGGGCATCTGGCTGGGCAGCCACGCTTCGGCAAAAGTACCGGAGCGTTTTCTCAGACCGATCCTCGCCACCATGTTGATCCTGGTTGGCGGCAAGTTAATAGCACTATAAAAAGGAGCGACGAATGTATCGCTACGACAGTACCGACCAACAGATGATCAACGAACGGGTGAGCCAGTATCGCGGGCAGATTGCCCGCAACCGCGCTGGCGCTCTTTCCGACGACGAATTGCGCCCCCTGCGCCTGCAGAACGGCCTCTACATCCAGCGCCACGGCCCGATGCTGCGCATCGCCATCCCCTACGGCATGCTCGCTTCGGCACAACTGCGCAAGCTGGCCGAAGTATCGCGCCGTTATGACCGCAGCGTCGGCCACTTCACGACACGCCAGAACATGCAACTCAACTGGCCGAAGTTCGAGGAAACGCCGGAAATTCTTGCCGAACTGGCGACCGTGGAAATGCACGCGATTCAGACTTCAGGAAACTGCATTCGCAACATCACCACCGACCACTTCGCCGGCATTGCGCCGGATGAACTGACCGACCCGCGCCCCTGGTGCGAAGTGCTGCGCCAGTGGTCGACCTTCCACCCGGAATTCGCCTTCCTGCCGCGCAAGTTCAAGATCGCCGTCAATGCCGCAGCGCAGGATAGAGCCGTCATTCGCGCACATGACGTGGGGCTGGACATCATCAAAAACGAAGCCGGCGAAATCGGCGTCAAGGTTTTCGTCGGCGGCGGTCTCGGGCGCACACCGATTCTCGGCAAGGTGGTTCGCGAGTTCCTGCCGCGCAAGGATATGCTTTCCTATCTCGACGCCGTGCTGCGCGTATACAACCGCTACGGCCGCCGCGACAATGCCTACAAGGCACGCATCAAGATCCTGGTGAATGCGCTCGGCGTGGAGGAATTCAGCCGTCAGGTCGAGGAAGAATGGTCGCACCTGAAGGATGGCGCAACGACCCTGACCGACGCCGAGTTTGAGCGCATCGCCGCACACTTCACGCCGCCTGCATACGAAACACTGTCTGCCGACGACCTGTCCTTCGTCGCACATATCAAGGAAGACAAGCCGTTTGCCAACTGGGTAAAGCGCTGCGTGCATGCGCACAAGATTCCCGGTTACGCTGCCATCACCCTCTCGCTGAAGGCGCCCGGCGTCGCGCCCGGCGACATCACCGATCTGCAGATGGAAGCCGTCGCCGATCTGGCCGATCGTTTCAGCTTTGGCGAATTGCGTATTACGCATGAACAGAACGTGGTGCTGTCCGATGTGCGAAAGAGCGATCTGTACGAAGTATGGAAAATCGCCAAGAGCAACGCGCTGGCGACGCCGAACATCGGCCTGCTCACCGACATGATCTGCTGCCCCGGCGGCGACCTCTGCTCGCTGGCCAACGCCCGCTCGATTCCGATTGCCGACGCGGTACAGAAGAAATTCGACGACCTCGACTATCTTCACGACATCGGTGACATCTCGCTCAACATCTCGGGCTGCATGAACTCCTGCGGCCACCACCATGTCTCGGCCATTGGCATTCTCGGCGTCGATAAGGGTGGCGAGGAGTGGTATCAGATCACCGTCGGCGGCCGGCAAGGCAATGCCGCAACGATCGGCAAGGTGATTGGCCCGTCTTTTTATGCTGAAGAGGTACCGCCGGTCATTGAAGCGCTGATCAACGTTTACATTGAACAACGCACCGCCAGCGAACGCTTCATCGATACGCTGCAACGGATCGGTATCGAGCCGTTCAAGGCACGCGCCTACGAGGGACGCGACAAGCGGAAATCAGCAAGCAGCAACGAGAAGAAAGTAGCCAATGCCTAAGATCATCAAGAACCAGCAGATCATCGACGACCCCTGGCAGCTCCTGAAACTTGCCGAGGGCGACAGCGCAGAATCCATCGCCCTGCCCGACGCGCCGGTGCTGTTGCCACTTGCCGTGTGGCTGGCGCGCAAGGCGGAAATAATTTCCCGTGGCGGGCTGATCGGCGTCTGGCTGGAGAGCAACGAAGATCCGCAAACCATTGCCGGCGACCTCGCGCATTTCGCCGTCGTCGGCGTGAATTTCCCAAAATTTACCGATGGCCGCAGCTACTCAAGCGCCCGCCTGCTGCGGGAACGTTACGGCTACCAGGGCGAAATTCGCGCCCTCGGTGATGTCTTGCGGGACCAGCTGTTTTTCATGAAGCGCTGCGGCATCGACGCCTACGCGGTGCTCGAAGGCAAGAACCTCGAACAAGCACTGGCCGGCTTGCTCGATTTCAGCGAAACCTATCAGGCCGCCGTGGATCAGCCGCAGCCGCTGTTCCGCCGCCGCGCCGCCTAAAGGACACGCCATGAGTATCAACGTCAATCTTGACGACCAGGCACTACTGGCCTCCGTCACCCGCAAGACAACGGCAGCCCGCGCACTACTGCGCCAGATCGCCGGCGATTTCGCGCCAGCCGTCTTCGCCAACAGCCTCGGCGCCGAAGACATGGTGCTGACCGATCTAATCGTCGGCGACAAACTCGGTATTGAAATTTTCTCGCTCGATACCGGCCGCCTGCCGCTGGAAACCTACGACCTGATCGCCGAAGTAAAAAAGCATTACGGCCTGGCGCTCAAGTTGTATTATCCGCGCCACGAACTGGTCGAAGCTTGGACGCGCGACAACGGTATCAATGCTTTTTACGAGTCGGTTGAACTGCGCAAAGGCTGCTGTTTCGTGCGCAAGGTTGAACCACTGCAACGCGCGCTGGCCGGCCGGAAGGCCTGGATTACCGGCATGCGCGCACAGCAGTCGGCAACACGTGACGGCCTGCCGGTGCGGGCTTTCGACGAAGGCAACGGGCTGGAAAAATTCAACCCGCTGTCCGACTGGAGCGAAATAGAAGTATGGGCCTACATCAAGCTCAACAAGGTGCCGTACAACGCACTACACGACAAGTTCTACCCGAGCATCGGCTGCGCCCCCTGCACGCGCAACGTCACACCGGGCGAAGATGTCCGCTCAGGGCGCTGGTGGTGGGAGAACCCGGAATCGAAAGAATGCGGACTGCATGTTAAAAAGGCTTGAACCTCTTTCAACACGGAGTACACAGAGACACAGAGAACACGGAGAAGAAAAAACTCTGTGTTCTCTGTGTCTCCGTGACCTCTGTGTTGAAGGCGCTGCTCTTGAAAGTTAAACAATGACGACACTAAGCAAACAAACCCTCTCCCACCTCGACT
>JBIKLY010000050.1:0-26308 GCA_044359525.1 Rhodocyclaceae bacterium
CAGGCGACGTGCCGATGCTGACGGCCCCATTGGCATAGCCCTGTGCCCCAGCCCCCAGGGCAATACCGAACAGCAGATCACCCTGTTGCCGTGTTGCGAGCTGCTTCAACTCGGCCAGATACTCTGCCGGAATCTGATCAAAAAAAGCCGGTAAAGCAGTTTCTGGCAGCACGGTCAGTTGTGCTGGATGATCCTGCGCAAGGCGGTAATAGGTGCGCAGGGATTCCGAAAATTTCTCCGGTCGCCACTTCAAGTCCTGCGGAATATTGCCCTGTAGCAGGGCAACCGAAACCGTCGCGCCTTGCGGCTCGACCCAGCGCACATCGCGCAACAAATCGCCAACGGCAAGCAGCAATCCGGCACTCAGAAGCGGCAAGAGCGGACAGCTAACCAGCCAGCGCCGGACACCTTCCCCGTTGCACGACGCAGCCGAAAACCAGCGTTTGAACACTTCAAAAATCAGTGCGGCAAGTACCGCGCTGATCAGCGAGACCCCATAAACCCCAAACACCGGCGCATACCCGGCGAGCGCGCTGGGCGGCGATTGGGAATAGCCGATGGCGAGCCACGGGAAACCGCTCAACACCCAGCCCCGCAACCACTCGGCAAGCACCCAAAGTGCGGCAAAAAACAGAACCCGGGACAGCCAGGCCTGTGGTGAAAAGCGCACAAAAAGCGCGCCTGCGATGGCTGGAAAAATCGCCAGGAACGCGCAAAAGATTAGCGTTGCCAAGCCGGCAACAAACGCCGGCATACCGCCAAATACACTCAGACTGACATAGACCCAGGAAACGCCGGCAAAGAACATTCCGAAGCCGAACGCTGCCCCAATACGTGCCCCTTCGCGCGCAGTTACGCACCCGCCAAGTACGCCGAACAGCCCGCCGAGCGCCAGCCAGACAAGGGGATACCAGCCGAACGGCGCGTACGCGAGGACACTCGCCGCACCAATCAGCAGTGCGCCGGACAGACGAAGGGTGGGTGGTTTAAGCTTGGCTGCCCGCATCTTGCGGGTTGGTAACAAGCAGCGTGTAAAGGCGACGGCTATCGGCACGCAGCACCTGGAACAAGGTTCCGTTGATTTCAACGATCTCGTTACGCTTCGGCACACGCCCCAGACGATGCAGGATCAGACCGCCGACCGTGTCGCACTCATCATCACTGAAACGGGTATTCAGCGCAGCATTGAAGTCATCAATTGCGGTTTGCGCCTTGACCCGGTAACGGCCCGCATGATCACGCTGAATATTGTCGTCGGTCTCATCGAAATCGTATTCATCTTCAATGTCGCCAACAATCTGTTCGAGAACATCCTCGATCGTCACGACGCCGCTCACCCCGGCATACTCATCAACGACCACCGCCATGTGATTGCGTGAAACACGAAATTCGCGCAGCAGCACATTCAGGCGCTTTGACTCTGGAATAAAAACAGCAGGACGCAACCAATCGCGCAGACTGAACGCATCTTCGGTCTGCATGCGCAGAAGATCTTTCGCGAGCAGGATACCGATCACATTGTCACGGCTCCCGTCGATCACGGGAAAACGCGAGTGCGCCGTCAGGTTAACGTAGGCAACAATCTCCGCAAACGGGTCGTCAATATCGACCACCGCCATCAGGGAACGCGGCACCATCACGTCACGGACACTGATTTCCGAGGCGGCCAGCGCACCTTCGGTAATGGTCAGCGCGTCGGCGTCGAGCAGATTGCGCTCATAAGCAGAATGCAGCAACTGCATGAGCTGCTCCCTGTCCTCGGGCTCGCGCAGAAGAAGGGAGGAAAGACGTTCAAAAAATCCTGGTTTGTTTTCCGGGCTACTGGCCATATCTGCTTATAAGGAACGAGGCGTAAGCGACGACCGGATGCATCGTCGCTTACGTATCAATCCTCTCCGGCATAGGGGTCGGCGAAACCGAGCGTCGCAAGAATCTCCCGCTCCCTGTCTTCCATGCGCAAGGCTTCCTGCTCGCCTTCTTCATGATCATAACCCTGTAAATGCAGAATACCATGCACGATCAGGTGGGCGAAATGGGCGTCCAGCGCCTTGTTCTGTGAACTTGCTTCGTACGCAACCACCTCGGCGCAGATCACCAGATCGCCATAAACAACCGGCTCCAGACCGTAGGGAAAAGACAGCACGTTGGTTGCGTAATCCTTGCTGCGGTAATCGCGGTTGAGCGCGCTCCCTTCGTCGGCATCAACGAAACGCACGGTAATCTGCCCGCCACGTCGGCCATCGACATCCAGCGCGGCGCGCACCCAGCTGCGAATCTGCGGGCGCAACGGTAAGCCCGGATTGTTACAGGCGTATTGCACACTGAGATTCAGACGTTTACTTGCCGCCATGCGCCGCCTCCATTGCCGCTGTGTGCGCTTCGTAGGCCGAGACGATGCGTGCCACCAGTGGATGGCGAACAACGTCCTCCTTGAGGAATTCAGTAAAGGCGATACCGCGGACTTCCCTGAGAATCTGGCGCGCCTCGATCAGGCCGCTCTTCTGGCCGCGCTGCAGGTCGATCTGTGTCACATCGCCGGTGACCACGGCCTTGGCACCGATACCGATGCGGGTGAGGAACATCTTCATCTGCTCGGGCGTCGTATTTTGCGCTTCGTCGAGAATGATGAAAGCGTGATTGAGCGTGCGTCCGCGCATATAGGCGAGCGGGGCAATTTCGATCGCACCACGTTCGAAGAGCCGGGTGACCTTGTCAAAACCCATCAGGTCGTAAAGCGCATCGTAAAGCGGCCGCAGATAGGGATCGACCTTCTGCGCCAGATCACCGGGCAGGAAGCCTAGCCGCTCACCGGCCTCAACCGCCGGACGCGTCAGCACGATACGCTGCACCAACTCGCGCTCGATAGCATCGACCGCTGAAGCCACCGCAAGATAGGTCTTGCCGGTGCCAGCGGGGCCGGTACCGAAAGTGATATCGTGCTCCTGAATCGCCTTGAGATATTCGACCTGGCGCGGCGTGCGGCCATGCAGCTCGGTCTTGCGTGTCATCAGCGATGGCGAAACACCTGCACCCGATGCCGTTTTTTTGGCCGGGCGATTCAGCAATTCGATCAGTCCGAGCTGAATTTCATCAACCGACAGGGCATTTTTTGCCAGCGCGTAGAACTGTTGCAGCGCTTCCGAAGCGCGTGCCGTTTGGGCCGTATCACCACGCAGGGTGAAACGCTCACCACGCCGCGCAATGGTCACATCCAGCGCGGTTTCAATCTGGCGCAGATTCTCGTCAAGCGGACCGCACAGATTGGCAAGCTGCGTATTGTTGACCGGCGAGAGAAGCAGCTCAATCGCCCGTCGCTTCACGACCGCCGTTTTGTCGCTCATACATCGCGAACCAGTATTTCGCCGCGCAACGAATGCGGCAACGCTGCAGTGATGCGCACATCGACGAAACTGTTGATCAGCCGCGGATTGCCGACGAAATTCACGACACGGTTGTTGTCGGTTCGGCCGGCCAGCTCGCTTTCGTCTTTGCGTGAAAACCCTTCGACCAGCACGCGCTGCACCGAACCGATCATCGCCACGGAAACGATTTGCGCCAGTTCCTCGATGCGCTTCTGCAAACGCTGCAGGCGTTCGAGCTTGATCGCCTGCGGCGTCTCATCGACCAGCTCGGCAGCCGGCGTGCCGGGGCGCGCGCTGTACATGAACGAGAACGAAGCATCGAAACCGACATCGTCGATCAACTTCATCGTTTTCTCGAAATCGTCGGCAGTCTCGCCGGGAAAGCCGATGATGAAGTCGGACGACAATGACAGATCAGGACGCGCCGCACGCAGCTTGCGCACCAGACTTTTGTATTCAATCGCCGTGTAACCGCGCTTCATTGCCGCCAGCACGCGATCGGAGCCGGATTGGACCGGTAGATGCAGATGCGAAACCAGCTTTGGCACGGTAGCGTAAATATCAATCAGGCGCTGCGACACTTCGCGCGGATGCGACGTCGTATAACGAATACGCTCGATACCGGGCATCTCGGCGATGTACTCGATGAGCAGCGCAAGATCCGCCTTCTCTTCACCGGTCGACATGGCACCACGATAGGCATTGACGTTCTGCCCGAGCAGCGTCACTTCCTTGACCCCTTGCCCGGCAAGGCCGGCCACCTCGGTCAGAATGTCATCAAAGGGGCGCGAAACCTCTTCGCCACGCGTGTAGGGAACGATGCAAAAGGTGCAAAACTTGCTGCAGCCCTCCATGATCGAGACAAACGCCGAAGCCCCCTCGACCTTGGCCGGCGGCATATTGTCGAATTTTTCGATCTCCGGAAACGAAATATCCACCTGCGACTTGCCGGTGCGGCGGCGCTCAGCAATCAGCTGCGGCAAACGGTGCAGGGTCTGCGGACCGAATACGATGTCGACATAGGGCGCCCGCGCGACAATCGCCCCGCCCTCCTGACTCGCCACGCAACCGCCAACGCCGATCACCAGATCGGGCTTGGCCTGCTTGAGCAGGCGAACACGCCCGAGATCATGAAAAACCCGCTCCTGCGCCTTCTCGCGCACCGAACAGGTATTGAAAATAATGATATCCGCGTCTTCGGGCGTATCGGTCTTGATGATTTCTTCAGAAGCGCCGAGTACGTCGGCCATTTTGTCCGAATCGTACTCGTTCATCTGGCACCCGAAGGTGCGGATGAACAGTTTTTTTGCCATTGATCTTGATCAGTTTTTGGGGAGGGGCAAAGTTTCGCCAGGATTAAGCATCCACACGCGGAAAACAGCACCGGATGCATCGGTGACATATACGACGTCTTTTGTATCCTGAATGGTCATTGGCATGACGATCAGGTTCTGCTGGCTGCGGAACTGAACGGCCGGCGCCAAGGGCAGGGACTGGTCACCAATTGTCACCTTACCATCGCCGACAGGTGGCACCATGACGCCCACTTTAGCTTCAGGCGGCAAGGTGCGGTTCAGGGTATAGGTCTCATACTGCGCCACGCTCGACGCCGAGCTCTGGGCCGCAGCCTCAACGATAGCGCTGACAATCGATGCAATAAGGGATGCTGGTAGTGGCATGCCGTCATTATAGACAAGCTTGCACGCCTTGTGTAAGCGTAAAACTTGACCGGGAGGCCCCCTGAACTCTATAATCTCGCGCCCTACATGGTGATGTAGCTCAGATGGTTAGAGCGGTGGATTCATAACCCACAGGTCGGCAGTTCGATCCTGCCCATCACCACCAGTATTGCCAAGGCCTGCAGCGATGCAGGCTTTTTCAGTTTACGGTTTGACTACAGCGCGCCGAACACAGGCAACATAGCCTTGACGCCCCCGCCTTAGCAGCTTGTCCAACCGCCGCTCCGCTTCCTGCGGCGTAGCGCAAGTCTCTCCCGGAAATGCATTGCAGGCTGCCCAACGACCTTCCGGGGTTTGCAGCACGGCAACCGGTCGCCCACCGTCAAGCGTGGCCACTATGCAAAGCGCCTCGCCCTCACACCAGAAAGCCGCAACGAGATCCATCGCCTCGTCGCGCGGCACACAAAGCGCCACCAGCGCATCGATTGGCGAGTCGCAAACGGCGCAGACGATGGCCGGAAAGTAGCCCAACGGGGCGGTAACTGGGGCGGTATTCATTGCAGCCAGCTTCTAACATGCGCGGCCGCACTTGTAAAACGTTGATGCGGCAGGGCACAATCGTGGCTTGATGGCGTTTCGCCGGCACCAAGGCTAAAACCAATATGCAAGTCACAGCATTCGACATCGTTATTGTCGGCGGCGGCCTGGCCGGCCTTTCTCTGGCCTGCGCCCTGCGCGACACACAACTCAAAATCGCCCTCGTGGAAAGTCGCGCGCCAAGCCGTGCCACCGGCTGGGATGCGCGCATCTATGCAGTCAGCCCGGCCAATGCGGCCTTCCTTCAGGAAATCGGCGCATGGAAACACCTCGACAGCGACCGTATCGCACCCATCCACGCCATGAACATTTTTGGCGATGGCGGGGCTCGGCTTGATTTCTCGGCCTATGAAAGTGGTGTCGCACAACTCGGCTGGATTCTTGAATCTTCGCTGATGGCTTGCGAGCTATGGGAAAGTGCGAAGCGTCAAGGCAACCTGACCCTGCTTTGCCCGGCCTCCCCAAAAACCCTTGAAGCCCGCAAAGAAGATACCCGGTTGATCCTGGACGACGGCAGCACCCTGTCGGCCAGACTGCTGGTCGGCGCTGATGGCCGGGACTCCTGGGTGCGAGACGCAGCCGGGCTGGCGGCCGGCCGAACGCCTTATGGCGAAATGGGTCTGGTCGCCAATTTCGCCTGCGCCTGCCCGCATCGCAACATCGCCCGCCAATGGTTCCGGGATGACGGCGTACTTGCCTGGCTACCGCTGCCCGGCAATCGCATCTCCATCGTCTGGTCGACGCCCGACGCCCACGCGACTCAGCTGCTCGGGTTGTCAGCCGAAGCACTGTCTACCCGTGTCGCGGCCGCCGGCGAGCACGCCCTGGGAAAACTCGAACTGCTCGCGCCGGCGGCTGCCTTTCCACTACATCTGATGCGCGTGCCACACACCATCGCGCCCCGGCTGGCGCTAATTGGCGACGCCGCACACGGCATTCACCCGCTCTCCGGACACGGCATCAACCTTGGTTACCAGGACGCCAAGGCACTGGCTGACCTGCTGATTGCCACACCAGCCTGGCAGGATGTCGGCAACGCCCGCCTGTTGCGCCACTACCAACGCGCCCGGCGTGAAGAAACCTTGCTGCTGCAAACGACAACGCACACACTACGTCGTCTGTTCCGCGATAAGCTGCCCGGACTCAAACCGCTGCGCAACATCGGAATGAACCTGACCAACCGTTTGCCTGTCTTAAAGAACATGCTCGTGCGTTATGCGCTCGGTGCTTTTTAAACCAACCCATCCCCCAACATCGCCCCAACGGAGAACTTCATGCTCAAAAAACTACTGCCACTGACGCTGGCCGCCACCCTGTGCCTCCCGGCCGTTGCCGACGAAGCCAGTGTAAAGAAGGCCGTAGAAGCCAAGCTGGGCAGCCACGTCAGCAGCGTTACCAAGACTTCCTACCTGGGTCTCTATGAAGTTTACGCTGACGGCCAGATCATCTACACCGACGACAAGGTTTCGGCTCTGATGATCGGCGCCCTGATCGACGGCAAGACAATGAAGAACGTAACCGATGAGCGCATGCAAAAACTTACTGCAATCAAATTCTCGGACCTGCCGCTCGAACTCGCCGTAAAGCAGGTTCGTGGTGACGGAAAGCGGGCTTTTGCCACCTTCGAAGACCCCAACTGCGGCTACTGTAAAAAGCTGGCGAAAGATGTGGCCAAGCTCGACAACGTAACGATCTACACCTTTCTCTATCCGATCCTTTCGCCGGACTCGCTTGAGAAGTCAAAACAGATCTGGTGTTCCGCCGACAAAGCCAAGGCGTGGAACGACTGGATGGTCGAAGGCAAGGCACCAACAGGCAAAAGCGATTGCGATACGACTGCCGTCCAAAAAACCATCGAAACCGGCAGAAAGCTCGCTATCAATGGCACGCCGACCATCTTTTTCTCGGACGGCGAGCGCATTCCAGGTGCCGTGCCGATTGCCAAGATCGAGGCAAAACTGGCGCAGATGCCGGCCGGCAAGTAAGCGGCCATCTTCACCTGAAGGCAAAAGGGGCGTCTTGCGCCCCTTTTGCCTTTCTGCGATCTGGCTATAATGCTGTGAAATTTCACCTACCACTCATGGGTCTTTGTGGTTACGAAGCCGTCCCGACGCAATCAAAGGAGTCCCCGTTGTTACGAGCCCTCGATAAGTTTGAAGATTTCGTACACCGTACCCTGCTGATCATGCTCGCTTGCGTGGTCCTGCTGGCGACGTTCGAGTTGGGCTGGTTCATTATTCGGGACGTGCTCACACCGCCCATGTTCCTGCTCGAGATCGCTGAGATGCTTGAATTGTTCGGGCAGTTCATGCTGGTATTGATCGGACTCGAATTGATGCATTCGGTGAAGATCTACATCGAAGACCGGGAGTTCCACCTCGAATCGGTACTGGCAGTGGCGCTGATTGCGATTGCCCGCAAGATAATCACACTGGAGCCCAAAGAATTGCCGGAGGGGTCAATGCTGGGTATCGCCGCGATCGTGATTGCGTTGATCGCCGGATATTACTTGCTGCAGCGCACTCGCCGCGAGGCGCGTCTTATCGCTCGGCCGCCTCCATAGTAATTGCGGCGTCAGGCCGATAATCTCCGGCCTTTCTGTCCGGATACGACATAGGCGTTCTGACCTCAAGCGCCGTTGTCTGTTCAGCCTAGAAAACTCAGTTGCAAGCTCTTTCAACACAGAGAACACAGAGCCACAGAGGGCACAGAGGTAAAACTTTGACTCACCAACTGGGTGAGTCGCTATTTCAAGCGATCTCTCTGTTTTCTCTGTGTTTTTCTCCGTGTTCTCTGTGTTAAATGCGGTTTTTAGGTTCAGTTGAACTTTGGCAAGTTTGATTTGCCTATCGTTAAAATAAGGATGGATGCCCCGCGCCGAAGCGTGTTGATGGTCTTGAGGTTGCCATGACGACTCTGTTGTTTTTTATTTTCGGCCTGCTCGCCCTGGTAGCCGGCGCTGAATTGCTGGTGCGGGGCGCATCGAAACTGGCTATTTCCTTCGGCATCTCGCCGCTGGTCGTCGGGCTAACCGTGGTCGCCTTCGGCACCAGCGCGCCTGAAATGGCGGTATCAGTGCAGGCAGTTTTGAGTGGTCAGATCGACATCGCTCTGGGCAACGTGGTGGGCAGCAACATCTTCAACGTCCTGTTCATTCTCGGATTGTCCGCGCTGATCATCCCGCTGCTGGTGGCGAGACAGTTGATCCGGCAGGAGGTGCCGATCATGATTGGCGCTTCGCTGCTGCTGTTTGCCCTGGCCTGGGACGGCAGATTATCCCGCTATGACGCAGCCTTGATGTTCGGCCTGATGCTCGCCTACACGGTGTTCCTGATTTGGCAGAGCCGCCGGGAGAGCAAGGCCCTTGCGGCCGAAAGCACAGCGGAAAGCTCAACGGAAATCGCATCCGGCAAGCGCACCTGGGACAGCCACTGGGGAGTACAAGTCCTCCTGATCGCCGCCGGCCTGGCTTTGCTGGTGCTGGGCGCTGACTGGCTGGTTACTGCGGCGATCACTTTCGCCAAACAGCTCGGCGTGAGCGAGTTGGTGATCGGGCTCACCATCGTCGCCGCCGGAACCTCGATGCCCGAAGTGGCCACCTCGATCGTCGCCGCCCTGCGCGGCGAACGCGACATCGCCGTCGGCAACGTCGTCGGCAGCAACACCTTCAACATCCTCGGCGTCCTCGGCTTGTCGGGTATGGTGTCGCCGGAGGGTCTGTCGGTCGCCCAATCATTGTTGAGTTTCGACATGCCGGTGATGATTGCCGTGGCGCTTGCCTGCCTGCCTGTGTTCTTCACCGGCAACCTGATCGCGCGCTGGGAGGGCGGGGTTTTCCTCGCCTACTACGCCGCCTACACGACGTATCTGTTGCTCGCCGCGCAACAGCACGACGCGCTGTCCACCTTCGGCGTCGCGATGAGCACAGTGGTCCTGCCGCTGACCGCGCTGACCCTGATCGTAGTGAGCTGGCGTGTCTGGCGGCTGCCGACGGCCGGCAAGCCCTGATCTGCCGTGCCGTGAAGGCCAAGGTCGAATCCGCAACGAAGGCATCCCTGCTCGTCTGGGCCGCGCTGCCGGTGGCGCTGTTCGTGGCGTTGTCGATTACCCTGGCCAGCGTTCCGCTGCCGTGGCGTGTTCACTGGTCGTGGGTGCCGTCGGCGGGGGTTGATCTGGCGTTCCACGTCGATGGACTGGCGGCGCAAATGCTGCTGCTCATCTTCGGTGTCGGCAGCCTAGTCTTCATCTATGCCGCCGGCTATCTGTCCGGCACTCCGGAGGCTAGGCGCGTGCCGGTCCTGTTGTCGCTCTTCCTGCTGGCAATGGTCGGCGCCGTGACCGCTGACAATCTGATCCTGTTGTTTGTTTTTTGGGAAATGACCAGTGTCCTTTCTTTTCTTCTGATCGGCTTCAGCCATGACCAGGAGGCGAGCCGCAAGTCGGCGCAGCAGGCCTTGCTGGTTACCGGTGGCGGCGGTCTGTTTCTGCTCGCCGGCTTACTGTTGCTGGGCGATCTGGCAGGTACCCTGTCGCTGCGCGAATTGATCGCCACGGCCCCGCACCTGCTTGATGAACCGCTGCTGCCATTGGCACTGGGCCTGGTATTCATCGGCGCCTTCACCAAGTCGGCCCAGTTCCCGTTCCATTTTTGGCTACCCAATGCGATGACGGCACCGACACCGGTTAGCGCCTATCTGCATTCGGCAACCATGGTCAAACTCGGTATCTACCTGCTGGCGCGGCTTGATTCCGCTTTCGGGGAATTGCTGTTCTGGGACATCGTGCTGATTGCCGTGGGCAGCATCACCGCCCTTTGGGGCGCCCTTCACACGTTGCGCGAGCGCGATCTGAAGCGCATTCTGGCCTGGTCAACCGTATCGTCGCTAGGGACCCTGACCATGCTGGTCGGCCTGCCCGGTCCGACCGCGCCACTGGCTGTGGCGGCTTTCCTGTTCTCGCATGCGCTATACAAGGCGACGCTGTTCTTTGTGGTCGGCAACCTTGACCACGGCACCGGTACGCGCAGCATCGATCATCTCAGCGGCATGCGTCGCTACATGCCGTGGACGGCGGCAGCGGCGGCGCTGGCCGCAATGTCGATGTCAGGACTACCCCTGTCCGTCGGCTTCGTGGCCAAGGACGTAATGGCCGGCGCCAAGGCCGAGGCCGACTTGGTCGCGTTGGCCGGTTACGCGGCAGTAATCGTTGCTGCGGTGTCGGTGGCGGTGGCTGCGATGGCGGCGGTGCACGTATTCTGGGGCCGCGACACCTCTCCACCCGACGCCGATCCCCATGAGGCCCCGTGGACGATGCTGCTGCCGCCACTCACCCTGGCAACCCTTGGCTTACTTTTCGGCGTCATGCCGGGTACCATCGATCCGTTGCTGGCGGAAGCAGCGCGGGCCATGGCACCGGCACTGGGCGAGCTCACTGTCGAATCCGCCTATGACGGCGGCCCGGTCATCGGTGCGCTGGTACTGGCGCTGGTGTTCGGCGGGTTGATCTATGCCTTCTGGGACCGGCTGCACGCGGCGATGGAACGCATCAGCTGGATCGACGCCTTCGGCCCCGCAGCGTGGTACCAGCGCAAGCTGCAGGCGCTCGGCCAGCTTGCCGCCTGGCACACGCGCCGGCTGCAGCACGGCTTGCTGGATCGTTATCTGCTCGGCTTGCTGGCGGCGATCCTCGTCACAGCGCTACTGGCGCTGTCTTTTGCTGTCGGGCGCTGGGCGTGGCCGGGGGCGCAGGGCATCACTGTGCCGCTGCTCGCAGTCGGGGCGATCACCGTCGCCGGGGCGCTGAGTGCATTGTGGGTGCGCGACCGCTTTGTGCTGCTGCTCGCCAGCGGGCTGGTCGGTTACGGCTGTGCAGGGCTGTTCCTGCTTGCGGGCGCGCCTGATCTCGCGTTCACGCAATTCGCTGTCGAAACCGTGTTTGTCGTCGTCGCGTCGGCCGTCTTGCCGGGAATCCGCGGCGGCCCGGCGCTCGGGCACGCGCTGCCGGTGCAGCGGCGCATCGACCCGGCGAAGCTCCTGGTCGCGATTGCTTTCGGCGTCTTGATGGCCCTCCTTCTCTTGCTCGCCGCTGGCCAACCCTTCGATCCGGCGCTCGGCGAGTTCTTTGGCGCCCGCAGCGTCGCCGTGGCCAATGGCCACAACGTAGTGAATGTCATCATCGTCGACTTTCGCGGGTTCGACACGCTGGGCGAAATTGCCGTGCTGGCCTTTGCCTTATTGGCGGCGGTGCCCTTGTTCAAGCTGGCGCGTCAGCAGAAGCCGGACGCACCATGACCTCCCGCCCGATGATTTTCGAGTTGGCAGTGCGCGGCCTCTACCCGGTGATGTTGATTGCCTCCCTGTGGTTGCTGCTGCGTGGCCACAATGCCCCTGGCGGCGGCTTCGTCGGCGGTTTGCTGGCGGTCGCCGCCAGCGCCATTTACGCGATCGCCTTCGGTGCCCGCCCGGCCCGCCAACGCCTGCCCCTTTCTCCGTCACGCCTGGCTGCGGCGGGCGTGCTGCTAGCCTTGGCGAGTGGGCTGCCAGCACTGCTGGCGGGCCTGCCTTACCTGACCCATCCGTGGATCACCATCCCGCTCGGTGTGACCAGCCTGCCCTTTTCCAGCGTCATGCTGTTCGACCTTGGCGTGTATTGCTGTGTGTGGGGCGCGATCGGCGGCTACTGCCTCGAACTGCTCGACCAAAAAGAGAGCGGCGAATGATCTGGATTGTTGCCATCGTCATGGGCATCGGTGTGGCGGCCGGCGTCTATCTGGCATTGTCGCGCGACCTGTTCCGCATGGTCGTCGGGCTGTCGGTGATCGGCGCCGCGCTCAACCTGCTGGTCTTCGCTTCCGGCCGGCTTGACTCCGCGGCGCCGCCGATCGTTCCGACCGGCGCGCAGATTCTGGTCAACGCCGCCAATCCGCTGCCCCAGGCGCTGGTCCTTACCGCCATCGTCATCGGCTTTGCGCTGTTGTGCTTTTCGCTGGTGCTGGTAGTGCGCCTGATGCGCGCCGCCGATACCGACGATGTGCACCGGCTGCGCGTCGCCGAACCGCCGCACGACGACGGGCTCAAGCCACCTCTGGAGGATGGCTGAGCATGCTGGTGCTACTGCCGCTGCTGACGGCCCTCGCCACCGCCTTTGCCTGCGTACTGGCGGCGGGACGCCCGCGCTTGCAGCTTTTCCTGAGCTGGGCCGGTTTATCGGTGCTGCTGGTCTGCGCCGTCTCGCTGCTGTTGCAGGTGGAGAGTGGCGGCACGTTGCGCATCGCGCTGGGTAACTGGCCGCCGCCTTTCGGCATCGAATTTGCGGCGGACCGGCTGAGCGCCTCGATGATCCTGGTGGCGGCGCTGATGGGCGCTGCGGCGCTGGGCTTCCAGATGTCGGATGCCGATCCGGCCAGCCCCGACGAGGCGCTCCTGCCGCTGGTCCACGGCATGCTGGCGGGGGCCTGCGGCGCCTTTCTGACTGCTGACCTGTTCAATCTTTACGTCTGGTTCGAGCTGACGCTGATCTGTGCCCTCGGGCTGATGGTTCGCCGCGCCACCGTGCGCGATCTGGAGGCAACGCTCAAGTATTTTGCCCTCAACGTAGTCGGCACCTTATTGCTGTTGGCGGCGGTGGCGCTCATCTACGCGCTGACCGGCCATCTCAACTTTATTGCGATCGGCCAGGCGGCGGACAAGATCGATCCCGCGATCCTGTTACCTTTTTCCAGCCTTCTGGTTGTCGCCCTGCTCATCAAGGCGGCTGCATTCCCGTTCTACGCATGGCTGCCGGCGTCTTACCACGTCCTGCCGGCGCCCTTGCTGGCGCTCTTTGCAGCGCTGCTGACCAAGGTCGGCGTCTATGCGCTGCTGCGCGTGCTCGGCGACGTGTTGGCCGGTTCGCCGGAAGTGCTCTACCAGGCGCTGGGCTGGCTCGCCGTGCTGACCATGGTGAGTGGCGTACTCGGCGCGGCCTACCACTGGGACATGCGCCGCATCCTGGCTTTCCATATCGTCAGCCAGATCGGCTACATGCTGCTCGGAATCGCCCTGGCGTCGCCCGCCGGCAGCGCCGGGGCGATGTTCTACATGTGGCACAACATGGTGGTCAAGGGCGGCCTGATCCTGATCGCGGCGATCATATTTCGCCTTGCCGGTCACTACGATCTGCGGCGCATCGGCGGCCTTTATTCGGCACGACCCTGGCTTGCGGTGCTGTTTCTGGTTACTGCCCTGGCCCAGGTCGGTATTCCTCCCCTGTCGGGCTTCTGGGGCAAACTGCTGCTGGTGCGCGAGAGCTTCGCGCAGGGGCAGGCCGTATGGGCCGCGGCGGCGCTCGGTGTTGGCGTGCTGACGCTTTACTCGATGGCCAAGATCTGGATGGAAGCCTTCTGGAAACCCCATCCTGATCCGGACTGGCAGCCGGCGCGCGCACGCCTTGCGCCGGCGTATGCCGTAACCACTGTGTTGGCCCTGCTGGCGCTGGGCGTCGGCTTCTGTCCGGAGCCCTTCATCGCCTTTGCCGGCGATGCTGCCCGGTCGCTCGGCGGAGATCGCTGATGCGTCGCGCCACCGCCGTCGCGATCCTGCTGTTGCGCTTTTTCTGGCAGGTGCTGCTGTCCGGCTTCACGACGGCGCGGATCGTCGTACGCCTCGGCCCACCGCCACCGGCAGGATTGATCCGCATGGAATACGCGCCAATGAGCGCGGCCGGTACCGTGCTACTGGGCTGCATGGTCACCCTGACGCCGGGCACGACGGTGATCGACATCGACTCCGACCGACATGAAATGCTGCTCCACCTGCTCGACCTGACAAACGCCGAAGCGACCGTGGCGTCGATTCGGCAGGAGTTTGAACGCCATTTGACCCCGCTGTTCGGACTGCTGGAGGATTGAAGATGATCACCGCGATTGTACTTGCCCTGGTTCTCGCCATTGCGCTCGGCATGCTGCGCTTCCTGCGTGGCCCGACCGACACCGATCGGGTCATTGCGCTCGATATCCTGTTCGCCGCCGCAATCGGCCTGTGCGTGGTGGCGGCAATGATGTCCGGGCGCGAACTTTTTCTTGACGTAGCGATTGGCGTCGCGCTGGTCGGCTTCGTGGCTACTGTGGCCTGGGCGCGCATGATCGACGGGCGCGCCGACAACGCGCGGCGGCAGCCATGAGCCAGGGCGGCCTGATCCTCGCCATGCTCGGCTGCGTCGTACTGTTGATCGCCGCTGTCGGGCTATTCCGGTTGACCGACGCGGTTTCGCGCCAGCACGCCGCGACCAAGGCCGGCACGCTGGGTCTCGGCCTGATCCTGGCCGGCGCGGCGATTCATGGGGGCGATTGGGCCTGGGGCGGACGGGCACTGACCATCCTGATGATTCTGTTCGTTACGCTGCCGGTGGCCTCGCATATGCTGGCGCGCGTGGCCGCAAAGCAGCAGTTCAGTCGTGACGAGATTGACCGGGCGCCGCGTTACCCGCGGCCTTGAGCGAGGCGCCCGGCTTCAATCGATGAGCGACTGGCGCGCTCGACACATCAAGCGCATCGCGATGCGCTTTGGCTCTTGAGCATCAAACGCAGCCTACTTGGAAAGGACTTCACCCATGTTCATCGTCTATGGCGTTTCCGGGCAGAGTTTTCGCGGTCCCTTGGAACGGTTAAATCAGGTTCCAGGAGTTACGTCGGCACGTCGGGTGCGCGGCGTAGAGCAAGAGGGCGAGGAGCTCGGGCCCGAGTATCGAGTTGGAGCATCCTCAGCCGCCGACGTCGCCGCTCCCGACGCACGCGCGCTGGCCGCTTATGCCAGCACGTTGCCCCGGCCCGTCGATCGCGGCCCGGTACGCCATGCCTGGCAGGTCATGGGTCGCGATGTGCTTAGTCTGCGAACCACGGATACGGTGGCCGCCGCTTGGCATGCACTGGCCGCGCGGGGCGTTCGCCAGGCGCCGGTGGTCGATGCTTCGAACAACGTGGTGGGACTGGTCAGCGACCGCGATCTGCTGACCGTGATTGATCTACAACCGTTCGCGCCATCGGCTGGAACGCCCGGCGGCCACGTCAGTGGCGGGCTGGACCGTCGTGTCGCAGAGGTGATGGTGACGCCGGTGGTCTGTGCTGACCCGGTCACCGACATCCGGCGGATCGCCCATGTTTTGATTGCAACCGGCTTGACCGCGTTGCCGGTGGTCAATGAATCGCAAATGTTACTCGGCATGGTGTCGCGCGGTGACATCCTTCGCGCCACGGTGGCGGATCCCCCACTGAGCCTGTGGGCGTAAATCTGACTTGAACCAATCTTCATCGCTGATTTCTGAAGGGAGTCGATTGTTGTCGAACTTGTTGGCACGCGACAAAAGCCGCTCTTTCTTTTATGTGCGGCTGCTCTGATTAACGGGAAACATCGTCCATGTCACAAACACTCAATGCTTCGGCTAACCAGCCTGGCAAGCCCCCCTCCGGAGAGGGGTATCACGCAATGGCGGTGGCGGATGTCATCGGACAGCTGCAGACCAACCTCGAAACCGGCCTGAGTACCGACGACGCCAATGCCCGGCTTGCCCGGTACGGACCGAATGTACTCCCCAAGGCCAAGGGCGACACCGCCTGGACGCTGCTCTGGCGGCAGATCAATTCCCCGCTGATCTGGATCCTGATCGCTTCCGGCTTCGTCGCGATATTGGTCGATCCGACTGACGGCATCAAGAACGGTCTGGTTATCCTGGCCGTTGTGGTGCTCAACACGCTCATCGGCTTCGTGCAGGAATTCAAGGCCGGCAAAGCGATCGAGGCGCTTAGCAAGATGGTGCCAGAGAACGTGACTGCCCTGCGCGACGGCAAGAAAGCCACCGTCGCCGGGGCCGACCTGGTGCCCGGCGATGTGGTCCTGTTGGCGTCGGGCGACAAGGTTCCCGCGGATATGCGACTCGTGGCGGCCAGGACGCTGAAGATCGAAGAGGCGGCGCTCACCGGCGAATCGGTTCCGGCGGAAAAAAACACCGACGCCTCGGCAGCGAACGCCGGTATCGGCGACCGCTCGGGCATGGCGTTCGGCGGCACCCTGGTGACCTACGGCACCGCCACCGCCATCGTCTGTGGCACCGGCGCGGCGACCGAGCTTGGCCGCATCTCGACCATGCTCAAGGAGGCCACCGACCTTCAGACGCCAATGACCAAGGCGCTGCAAAGTATCGGCAAGTACATCACCATCGGCATTGTCATCATCGCCGCCATCATGCTGGTCGTTGGCACCTGGCGTACCATGGCCGAAACTGGCGTCGCGCTTCTGCCGGCGCTGCGCGAGACCGTGATCTTCGCCATCGCGCTGGCCGTCGGTGCCATCCCCGAAGGCCTGCCTGCCATCGTCACCATTGCGCTGGCGATCGGTGTGCAGCGCATGGCCGCGCGACGTGCCGTTGTTCGCAAGCTGCCGGCCGTCGAAACCCTCGGCTCGACCACCACCATCTGCTCCGACAAGACGGGCACACTCACCCGCAACGAAATGACCGTGCAGGCCCTGTGGACCCCGGGCGGCAGCTACGCCATCACCGGTGTCGGCTATGACCCTGCCGGGCAGATCAAAGACGCCGCCGGCGGCCTCACCGGCAAGCTCCCGGCCGACGTCCGCGACCTGCTGCTGACCGGGGCGCTGTGCAACGACGCGACCCTGATTCATGAAACCGGCATCTACAAAATCACCGGCGACCCGACCGAGGCGGCGCTGGTCGTCGCGGCCGAGAAAATCGGCCTGCAGGTCGAGAGCGCGCGCCGCGATCACGCCCGCCTCGACGCGATTCCGTTCGAGTCCGAAAACCAGTTCATGGCGACGCTGAACAATCATCCTGACGCGAGCCCGAGGATCATCCTGAAGGGCGCGCCGGAAGTGATCCTCAAGCGCTGCGAGGGCATCGACCCGGGCCCTGTGCTGGCGGAAGTCTCACGACTGGCGGGGCAAGGCATGCGCGTGTTGGCGATCGCAGCCAGGTCGACGGCACAGAACGGGGACTTGCAGATGTCTGACACGTCCGGCGGATTCACGTTGCTGGGCTTGCAGGGCATGATCGACCCGCCGCGCAGCGAGGCCATCGAGGCCATCAAGGCGTGCCACGCAGCCGGCATCAGCGTCAAGATGATCACGGGTGACCATAAGGAAACCGCGCAGGCGATCGGCGCGCAGCTGAACATCCTCACCGACGCCAAGGCCGTCACCGGCGCACAGCTCGCCGAGATGAGCGAGGACGAGATGCGGGAAGTGGTGCGCACGACCAATGTCTTCGCCCGCGTCGCGCCCGAGCACAAGCTTCGGCTCGTCAAAGCCTTGCAGGCCAACAACCAGATCGTGGCGATGACCGGCGACGGCGTTAACGACGCGCCGGCGCTCAAACAGAGCAACATCGGCGTGGCCATGGGCATCACCGGCACCGCCGTCTCGAAAGAGGCAGCGGACATCGTGCTGACCGACGACAACTTTGCCTCCATCGCCGCCGCTGTCGAGGAGGGCCGCCGCGTTTACGACAACCTCATCAAGTCGCTCGTCTTCGTCCTGCCGACCAACCTCGGGCTGGCGATGATCCTGATGGTGGCCGTCATCTTTTTCCCGTTCATGCTCAATCCCGCAAGCGGCCTGAAAGAGCTGCTGCTACCGATGGCGCCGACGCAGTTGCTGTGGATCAACCTCGTGGCGACCGTGGCGCTCGCACTACCGCTGGCGTTCGAGGCCAAGGAGCCGAATGTCATGCGACGCCCGCCGCGCAGCCCGGACGCACCTGTGCTGTCGGGCTTCGTCATCACGCGGACATTCGTCGCGGCCACGCTGATGACAATCGGGGCGGTTGGGCTTTTTCTGTGGGAATACAACGCCAACGGCGAGACCGTAGAGGCCATGGAAAAGGGGCAGACAATGGCCGTGACGACGGTCATCATGTTCCAGGTTTTCTACGTCATCAACTGCCGCAGCCTCAAGGATTCGCTGCTATCGATCGGGCTGTGGAGCAACTTGACGGTGTTCATCGGCATCGCCACGCTGTTGCTGCTGCAACTCGGCTTCATTTACCTGCCGGTCATGAACGCGATCTTCGGCTCGCTACCGCTCTCCGCCAAGGACCTGCTGGTGGCGACTGCGGTCGGCATGATTATCCTGCCGGTAATCAGCTTCGAAAAAATGCTCCGCAAACGGCTCGAAACACGGGCGACGTAAGCTGCGCCCAACTTCGGGCCGAGGCCCCTCCCCAAACTGCGGGCCTTGCCCGGAAAGTCCCGACCATGCTTTACGCCCTGCTCAAGACGGTTCATGTTTTATCCATCATCCTTTGGCTGGGCGGCATGATTTTCGCCCACTTTTTCCTGCGCCCTGCGCTGCCTACCCTGGCGCCGCCGGAGCGGCTGCAGCTCGCCAATGCCGTACTGGAGCGCTTCTTCGCTGCAGTGCTGTGGGCCGCCAGCCTGACCTTGGTAAGCGGGGTGTGGATGATCGGCCGGGTCGCAAAGACCAGTGTGCAGTCTGGCGGCAGCTTCAGCATGCCGCTGACGTGGACCGTGATGGCCGGCCTCGGGGTACTCATGGTGGCGCTCTTCGGGCATATCCGGTTTGCCCTCTACCCGCGGTTTCGCGCTGCTGTGATAACGGGCGACTGGGCGCAGGCAGCCGATCGGCTGGCACGCCTGCGGCTGTGGGTGGGGGTCAATCTGGTGCTCGGGCTGGCCATCATCGGGGTCCTCTACCTGGCGCACTGAGCTATTGCACCGGCGTAGACTTCCCGCCGCTCTTTTAATCGTCGCCTGCGACCCCCATATATCCGGAGGCGCGGGTTCGTATCACCGTGTGGTGCTGTTGTATCGGTGCGTGGGTATCCGGCGGCAGACTTGGGAGTAACGTATGTTGTATCTACTGATGTGGGCAATGATCGGTCTGCTGTTCATCTTCTGGACAGCCGTGGCGTGGGGCCTGCACTTGGCAGCGCAGTGGTTTGCCGGTATGGCGCCGGCTCAGCTTGAGGCCGTCACTACGGGAGCGGGCGACGCTGCCCGGCAGGCAATCCCCCTGCTCGGCCTGCCCGAGGGCTTGACAGCAGTTTTGCCGGCCGGCGTGATCGAGCCTTGGCAGGCGTTGGCACAGTCCTTCCTGCCGTGGCTGCAATCATTGCTGCAGCAAGTGCCCGCCCTGGTCAGCTGGCTGTCGCCGGCGATCTGGATCGGTTGGGGTTTGGGTACCTTGTTGTTGCTGCTCTCCGGAATCGCGCTTCACGTCGTGATGCGTATTTTCGCGGGCCGCCGGTCGCCTCCCGCGACACCCGTACAGCCGTGAAGCCTTGGCGCGTGCGTCGAGATGGATAGCCTACTCTGGGCACTGGTGGCCGGATTGATGGTTCTCGGCCTGCTGGGCACTGTGCTGCCGGTTTTGCCGGGCACCGTGCTGGTGCTGGCAGGCGTGATCCTCGGGGCCTGGATCGACGATTTTACCCGCGTCAGCGTGGGAGCCGTGGTGCTGGTCGGGATACTGGGGGTACTGGCTTGGGTGCTGGAATGGGCGGCCGGCCTGCTCGGCGCGCAGCGGGCCGGGGCAAGCCGCCAGGCGCTGCTGGGGGCGGCTATTGGCACCGTGCTCGGCTTAGCCATGGGCCTGATCGGGGTTTTGTTCATGCCCTTGTTGGGTGCGGCGCTTGGCGAGTTTCTGGCACGGCGCGATCAACACCGGGCGGTGAAGGTGGGGTTGGCCACCTGGCTGGGGCTGCTTGCCGGCATGCTGGCCAAGGTGGTGCTGGCGTTCACCATGGTGGGCGTATTCATCGCCGCACTTCTCTGGTAGATGCAGCCCGGGCGGCTGGCGCCGATACTTCGCAAACATTGAAGTATCTACAGCTTCACGTCCTGGCTGGTTGGAGTTCGGTATGACGGGCGAGGAAAAAGACCTGCCCGGCAGTCGAGAAGTCCCATTGCTCGATGATGCAGCAACCCGGGGATGAATCGTCGCCCCAGCGCAGCAGGTTCACCGAGTTCGGCACACCTCGGCGTACCCGCGATGAAACCGCCGTGCCGGCCTGCACCGCCCACATCGGCCGCGCCACGCCGTGAAGCGCCATCACGTAAGGTAGGTGGATGTGCCCACCCATAACGAGGTCCGCGCCAGCGGCGGCCCAGCACTGCAGTGCGGCGGCATGCCCGCGCAGCAGGTTTGGTTCATCTTCGGCGCGTGTCACGGCCACGGGTTGGTGCACCACCACCACGCGCAACTGTGCGGCCTTGGCACCGGCGAGCAAACGGGCGACGCGATCGACCTGAAGCCCGGATACCTCGCCGTGCTTGTGCCGCCAGGGCCGGGCGGTGTTGATGCACACCACCATCAGGTCGGGCGAGGAGTGCACGGGTTCAAGATCGTCACCGAATGCCGCAATGTGCCGGGCATAGGGGCGGCGCAGGCGTGCCCACAGGTCAAACAGCGGTATGTCGTGGTTGCCCGGAATTGCCAGTGCCGGCGCGCCCAGACGCTGCATGAAGGTGCGGGCCATCTGGAACTGCGCCGGTCGCGCGCGCTGCGTGATGTCGCCCGAGAGCACAAGCAGATCGGGGCGCTGCTGCCGGGCCAGCGCCACCAACGCTTCGACGACCGGCGGCTGTTCGGTGCCGAAATGCGGGTCCGAGATCTGCAGCAGGACGCTCATTCATCGCTTCCTTCGCTGTCGAACGCCGTGCTGATCGCTGTTTCATCGCGCGGGGGCATCAGCAGGTACAAGGGTTTGGCAAGCACGCGGAGGTGCAGCGGTGGACGCATCCGCGTGACCTCGCCGTCGAATGCCACTTTCACCAAACGTCGGCCCGGTGCGAGCGTTGGCCTGACCACCATGTGGTGGAACTCGAAGCGCTCCACGCTCTGCGCTTCGCCGAGCGTACCCATCGCCCCGTGCAGCATCAGCCGCATCATCGACAAGGTGCCGATGGGCCGCAGCATCAGCGCGGCTATGCTGCCTTCGCCGGGCGTGCCGGCCAGGGTGTCCTCCGGTTCCGCACCGAACTGCTGCAGCTGCAGCCGGTTATTGCCCACGAAGAGCGTCAAGGTTTGCAGGTCGCGAACTGTGCCGCCCATCTCGATGTGCAGTCGCAGCCGGCGTTGTGCTCGCAGCAGCGTCGCACAGGCCGCGACAAACGCCACCCCGCGGCTGCGGCCGAACCGGGCTTTGTAGGCTTCGCGGTCTTCCAGAAGCTCGGGGTAGAGCCCGAGGCTGGCGTTGACCAGGAACACGCGGTCGTTGATGCCGGCCACCTGCACCGGCGCCGGCGCCGAATTCAGCAGCAGGCCGACCGCTTCAGTCTGGTCTGCGGGAATGCCATGGGTGCGAGCGAAGTAGTTGAACGTACCCTGCGGCACCACTCCCATGGCGCAGCCAAAGGCGTGCGCGGCCTGCGCCACGGTGTTGAGGGTGCCGTCGCCGCCGACGGCGACCACGGCCGTGCGCGTGGCGATGGCCTTGGTCGCTGCCATCTGCGCCAAGCGGGCCAGCTCGCCGGGGCGGCTGAACAGCAAATCTCCGCGCCGTCCGCCAGCTCGCAGCGCGGCTTCGATGACTTCGCGCTTCGAGTCCGCGTCGCTGCTGCCCGCCGCGGCATTGATGACGAACTGCAGCGGCGAGGTCGGGTCGATCTCCGGGCAGCCAGCCATGAGACCGTCAGCTCCAACCTGGGCCAAGGATATCAATCGTGGCGCAGCAGGTCACCGAAGACGGTGTGCTCGCCCTCCTTGCGATCGGCACCCGGTGCGTCGTACAGCACAAGCCAACTCGCCTTGCCACCCGACAAGGCCGGGGGCAGGTCGCAAATCGCCTCGGCGCGGTTGGTGCCGTGTCCATGGGGCAGCGAAACCGACTCGGTCAGCGCCGACTCAAAGCGCACCGGGCCGCGCAAGCCGGGCGACAGCCGGCGACCGTCCACAGCCAGTCTCCGGTGAAGGCCGCGCCCGACAGGTTGGATTGAACCAGGCAGCCGGGCGTGAAATCCAGACGGACAGCATTCGCGCTTCGCGTATTGGGCATGGGATTCGTTCTCCGCAGGATGAAGTACCAGGAAGGTGTGGCGTTTGACTAATCCGTCATCAGGGCGCGCAGCACGTAAGGCAGTATGCCACCATGTCTGTAGTAGTCGACCTCGACAGGCGTGTCGATGCGACACAGCAATGGCACTTCCTGGCGAGAGCCATCGCTACGCCTGATCACCAGCGTCACGTCCATCTGCGGACGGATGTCTTCGAGGCCGGTGATGTCGAATTCCTCGTCGCCCCTGATGCCGATCGCCTCGACCGAGTCGCTGCCCTTGAACTGCAAGGGCAGCACGCCCATGCCCACCAGGTTGGAACGGTGGATGCGCTCGAAGCTGCGGGCCACCACCGCCTTGACGCCAAGCAGCTGCGTACCTTTGGCGGCCCAGTCGCGGGACGAGCCGGTGCCATACTCCTCGCCGCCGAATACTACGGTTGGCGTGCCCCGGGCGATGTAGCTCATCGCCGCGTCGTAGATGAACATCTGCTTCCCGGATGGCTGGAACAGCGTCACGCCGCCCTCTGTACGGGTACCGTCCGCGCGTGGTGGAATCATGAGATTCTTGATGCGCACGTTGGCAAAGGTGCCGCGGATCATCACATCGTGGTTGCCACGGCGCGCGCCGTAGCTGTTGAAATCAGCCTTGCCAACGCCGTTGTCGACCAGGTACTGCCCGGCGGGAGATTGCTCCTTGATGGCGCCGGCCGGGCTAATGTGGTCAGTGGTGATCGAATCGCCGAAGACGCCCAGCGCCCGCGCGCCGTGGATATTGCCCTGTGCCGCCGGCGGCGTCATGGTGAAGTCCTTGAAGAAGGGCGGCTCGGCGATGTAGGTGGATCTCGGCCAGTCATAGACCTGGCCCTGCGCAGCCGGCACGTTGCTCCACAGGTCGCCGGGGCGCGTGAGCTTCCGGTAATTGGCGATGTAAGTACCGGGGTCCATCGCCCGTTTCATCAGCGCCTGCACTTCGGCGCTCGACGGCCATACGTCGCCGATCCACACCTCCCGGCCGTCGCTGCCCGTGCCCAGCGGCTCGGTCATCAAATCCCTGAGAACGGTGCCGGCGATAGCGTAGGCCACCACCAGCGGGGGCGAGGCGAGGAAATTGGCGCGGATGGCGGGGTGGATGCGCGCCTCGAAGTTGCGGTTACCGGAGAGTACGGCGGCACAGACCAGATCATTTTTCTCGATCACTTCATTGAGCGCGGGCGTCAGGTCGCCGGAATTGCCGATGCAGGTGGTGCAGCCGTAGGCGGTGACCGGAAAGCCGAGTTTCTCCAGGTAGGACAGCAAGCCGGCCTTTTCGAGGTACGCCGTCACTACCCGCGAACCCGGGGCGAGTGAGGTCTTGATATGCGGCGCGACCTTGAGCCCGGCCTCCACCGCTTTCTTGGCCAGCAGTCCCGCGGCAAGCAGCACGGCCGGGTTTGAGGTGTTGGTGCAACTGGTAATGGCAGCGATCAGGATGTCGCCGTTTCTTACCCTGACACCGTCCTGATTTATGTATTCGCGCCCCAGGTTCCCGGTACTTTGGGAGAAACCGTTCTCGGCAGCCGGCTTGCCGAAGAGCTCGACAAAGGTGGATTTGACCTTGCCGATCTCGATCCGGTCCTGCGGGCGCCTGGGTCCCGCGAGTGAGGGCGTGACGGTGCCGAGGTCGAGCTCGACGACCTGGCTGTAGTCGATCTGCCCCGGCATCGGCACGCCGAACAGACCCTGCGCCTTGAAATAGGCAACGAAAGCGTCGATCTCCTCGGCGCTGCGACCGGTGCCCTCGAAGTAGTCGATGGCGGCCTGATCCACCGGGAAGAAACCCATCGTCGCACCATACTCGGGTGCCATGTTGGCGATGGTCGCCCGGTCTGCCAAGGTAAGCGCTTCGACGCCTTCGCCAAAAAACTCGACGAATTTCCCTACCACCTTCTCCTTGCGCAACTGCTCGGTGATGGTGAGTACCAGATCGGTCGCAGTACAGCCCTCGCGCAACCGACCAGAGAGCTCGAAACCGACCACGTCGGGCGTGAGAAAATACACCGGCTGACCCAGCATCGCGGCTTCTGCCTCGATGCCGCCAACACCCCAGCCGACCACGCCGATGCCGTTGATCATCGTGGTATGGCTGTCGGTCCCGACCAGCGTGTCAGGATAGTAGATCGTCGCCTTGCCGACCTGTCTCTGGTGCACGCCTCGCGCCAGGTATTCCAGATTCACCTGATGCACGATGCCGACGCCCGGAGGCACGACGCGGAAGCTGTCGAAGGCCTGCATGCCCCACTTCATGAACTGATAACGCTCGGCATTGCGCTGGAACTCGAGCTTCATGTTGAGATCGAGCGCATCCTTCTGCCGGAAATGGTCGATCTGCACCGAATGATCCACCACCAGATCCACCGGCACCAGCGGCTCGATGCGTTTGGGGTTCTTGCCCATCGCCAACGCCACACTGCGCATCGCCGCCAGGTCGGCAAGCAAGGGCACGCCGGTAAAGTCTTGCAACACCACCCGCGACACGACGAAGGGAATCTCGTCGACCCGCGGGGCGCAGGGCGCCCAGTTGGCCAATCGCCGAACGTGCGTTTCGGTAAGCTTCTTGCCGTCGCAGTTGCGCAGTACCGATTCGAGCACAATACGAATCGAAATCGGCAGGCGCGAAACCTTGCCCACCATCGCCTGTTCGAGCGCTGGCAATGAATAAAACTTGCCGGTCTGGCCGGAGCCCAGGGTGAATTCCCGCAGAGTGTTGAATGGATTGTGGCTCATCTCTGAAGCTCCTTTTTTGCCTTTTCGACAAGTGCCTGGGCGGCTACCAACAGGAAAATTTGGCAGCCCCTTGCGGGCGGCGATGGTCAATCGTTATCAACTGAGCAACTACAAATTTCCTGTCAGATGTTGTCTGTCGGTATTTTGTTCCGATTGCTCGTGAAATCGCGGCGAATCTTCGCCTGCCCGCTGCCGAGCCATTCTTGGTCACCGACGCATCGCGCCGAAGGCGATGCGCTACTGACTAGCGTTGCCAATGGTTTGAGCGGGTGGCTCCGAACCAGCGATAGTGCCGGGCGTATGGGCAGTGATGAATTTGCGTTACTGGTACCCGACGTGGATGGCGCGTCGGCGAAAGCCTACATCGAATATCTGCGACATCGACTGCTGCAAGCGATGAGTGAACGCCCGTGGCCATTGACTTTCAGTATCGGGCTCGCGAGCCAAGCCCGGGCGCCTGCCAATCTTGACGGCCTGCTGGGCGAGGCGGATAGCCTCATGTACGAAGTCATATACGAGGGCAGGAATCGCGCTCTGCAAAAAAACTTCGCACACCGTGATAGCAATAAATAAAGTCTGTCGGAGTCGTGCGTCCGGAAGCATGTGTTTACGCACGATGGGCGTCATGACAAAGACTTGGCGTTCAATGCCTTCGGCGAATTAATCTTGTTGAAGCGATTTCTGGATCAAGAAACGCAATTGCGGTTCCACAAACTTCAATAACTATGTGCAGCACTTCGCTCCAGAACGGCTGCCATTGAAGCGAATGGCGGAATTCCTGTGCATAGTTGCGAAACCTGCTTGACGATGCCAGCCTTCAAGGCAGCCGCTTTGACGGCACGCTGGATGCGTTTTTCGTCTACGTGATGGCGACGCACCGCGCCGCTGCGCGGATCGACCGAA
>JBIKLY010000115.1:0-7432 GCA_044359525.1 Rhodocyclaceae bacterium
GGTCGTTGCCGCTGGCGAGGCGCACCAGATGCGGAACGATCAGGCCGATGAAGCCGATCGAGCCGGCGTGCGTGACCGCGGCGGCGGTGGCCAGCGCGGCGACGATATAGACGCCGCGGCGCAGGCGGGGGACGTCCACACCGAGTGTTTGTGCCGTATCGGCGCCGCGTGCCAGTAGATTGAGTTCGCGCGCGAAAGGCAGTGAGACGAGCAGCGCGGCGGCAAGGATGCCGAGCGCAAGGCTCGGTTCGCCGGTCTGCGAGAGATCGCCCATCAACCAGAACAGCATGCCGCGCAGCTTGTGTTCGGGGGCGACCGAGAGCATCAGCGCGACCACTGCGCCGCAACCGGCGGCGACGATGACGCCGGTGAGCAGCAGGCGCGTCTGTGTCCAGCTGCCGTCGCCGTGCGCCAGACCGAAAACGAGCGTCATCGCACCGAGCGCGCCAAGAAAGGCGAAACCGTTGACGCCGGCGACCGAGAGGCCAAGCAGGATGGCCAGCATGGCGCCAACCCCGGCGCCGCCGGAAATGCCCAGAATATAAGGATCGGCGAGCGGGTTGCGCAACAATATTTGCAGCAGCGCCCCTGCCAGTGCGAGCAGACCGCCGCAGGCAAAACCGGCCAGTGCGCGCGGCAGGCGCAGGCTGCGCACCACCTCGCCCGCCATGCCGTCGCCATTGTTAAACAGCATTGAAAAAACTTCAGTGGAGCTGACCGCAATGCTGCCCACCATCAGCGACAGCGCAATGCTCAGCAAAGCCAGCCCGGTGAGGCTGACGAGGATGAGCAGGGCGCGGTGGCGGGTGGGCATGGTTGGCGGCAATTTCCTGTGACCAGTCTGGTTCGGCAAATGAGGGCTGTATTGCAGCCCCCTGTACTAACCCGTTCAGCTTAGCGGAATGCGTATTCGAAGGTTGCCATCACCATTCTTGAGCGGTCTGGATAGACATTGTAGTTGGTCGGGTTGCTTGAGCTGTTGACCAGTGCGTAAGAGTAATAACGCTTGTCAAAAAGGTTGCTGACCGAGAGTCCGAGGGTCGCGCTGCCGATCTGATGGCTGTACTTGGCGTCGGCGGTTGTGTAGGCGGGCATTTTTGCATACCGGTTTGCCGGATCATTGTCGAACTGCTGCGTTCCAACATGGTTCAGCCCGAAAAACAGGCGGTCCCGGTCACTGATGGTCCACGTTGTGATCAGCGACGCCCGGTGGCGCGGGACGACGGGAACCGTTTTCCCGCCGACCTCGACGCCGGCAAATGTGCCGGAGCGGAAGGTGGCGTCAGTCAGGGTGTAGCGGCCCTCAAGCGAGAGGCTGGCAAGCGGTTTCCAGCCGGCGGTGAGTTCGGCGCCGCGTCGCCGTGTGGGCGGCATGTTGGCGTTTCGCATGAGCAGGTTGTTGTAATACAACTCATCTTCGAGCATCAGTTCGAACAGGTTGAGGCTGCCCGATAGCTGAGCACCCCGCCAGGCCAGACCGATCTCACGGTCAGTAGAGGTTTGTGGTTTGAGCAAGGAGCAACTGACCGCGTAGCAGCGGTTCTCGTCAATGTTCGGGAGTCGGTAGCTTGTTCCCGTCCGTGCATGCGCCGTCAGATTCGTCGCCAGCGTTTGCTGAATGGAAAGTGACCAGGCGTGAAGCTGGCGTTTGTCGCTTTGTGTCACCGGCGTCATGGTCAGTGCAAAGGGAACGACCCGTTCGGTATCAACCGTTTCTGTCCTTCCGCCAAGCGCAATGCGCGTCGAATCGGTGACCTGCAGGGTGTCCTGGATATACCAGGCGTTGGTGCGCTGCTTGCCTTTTTCCAGCGATGGTCCGGCGAAACCGCCGCCGAAATCGTCTGCTTTGTCACTGCGGAAATTCCAGTCACGCCAGTCGAAACCGGCAAGCAGTTCGTTCTTTCGGGTGCCGATTGTCGTAGACCAGCGCAGCCGGGGCGTGAACTCATGGCTGATGACACGACGATTGTCCAGGGAGTACGCACCCGAACCATAGTCGTTGAAATATTCGGTACGCCGGTCGCGGCGCACCAGGTTGGCCGCCAGTTCGACCTCCCCGATTCTTTGCAGTGCTGAGAGTCCGGCGTGCCACAGGTCATTCTTGGAAAAATCTTCGGGAGTGTTGGCGCCGTCCGGGTCGCGCTTCCAGTTCAGGGCGCTACGCGCCCCCGGCATGCCCGCCTTCTGACGCTCACTGCCGAAGGTAAAGGCAAGATCAGTGTCGCTTGTGCGAAAGGACAGAACGCCGCTCATGTTCTGCTGATCGACATGGTTGTTTTTGCGCTGGTTGTCCGTGCCGTAATCTTGCGCCTGCAGTGTCAGGCCGAGTTGCTCGCCGGCAATCGAGGCACTGCCACGCAGGTCGTGCGTGCCGTAAGAGCCTGTGCCGGCCAGTATTTTTGCTTCCTGCGTATTTTTTCTGGCCTGCCGTGTAATGACATTGATTACCCCGCCCGTGGCGTTGCTGCCGTAAAGCACTGCGCCGCCCGCCGGAAGGATCTCGATGCGCTCGACTGAATTGAGGGCAATGCCGGACAGGCGGGCCGCCAGCAGTTCGTTTTCACTCAGGCGCACGCCGTCGACCAGGACCAGCGTGTTCTGGTCGCCAGTCGCCCCGAAACCGCGCAGATCGAGCCCGGGATTGGTGCCGCCGAACAAATCCTGCCGGATGTGCACGCCACCCAGGCGACTGAGTGCATCAGCGATGTTGCTTGCCCCGGAGTCGACGATCTGTCGGGAAGTGATGATGCGCGCACCGATGGCCGCGGAGATGCCGGCGTCAGAAAAGCGCGAGGCGGTAACCATGATCTCGTCGGTCGTCGTTTCAGCGCTGGTGTTTTGTTGCGCAAAGCCAGTCAGCGGAGCGAGCAAAGCGATCGCATGGGCGATAGTTCTCAGGCGGTACATTGTTTTTCCTTCTCTCTGTGCTACCGGCGTGCGTCCCCGCAAACCGGCAAGCGGATAATTGGAGTTGCCAGGGAGAAAAAAAGCATGGGCTGACGCGAGCATAGTCGCATCGTGCAATCCATGACCGCTTCCCCGCGGCACTTCCGCTGATGTGTGCGAAGGCCGGTATCCGGGCTCACGAGTCTGGTGGTGTCGCCTTCCCAGGCTTTCGCCCAGTGGCATATCGACACCCCGTGTACATCACTCGCTTACCGTTGCGGGGGCAGCACAGGCATTGCTTGTTTCGAATGCGTACCTGTTTCCCGTTTAACCACTGCAGCAAATTTTGCAAATGCTGCGTTGTGGCACCTTGCACGATTTTTCCATCCCTTACCGGCGACGGAATCCGTAATTATAGGGCCAACAGGTCTTGCACCGCAGCATCTGCCGTATTTCGTGAAATAAATCACATTTAAAACATCTGCTTAGTCCTTGACTTGCTTTGGTTTTTAACTTTATAGTTCGCCACATGGTGAACGAACTCAATGCACTCGAGAGCAAAATTGCTCAGGTAGCAGCGCTCTGTCGCAGCCTGCGTGCGGAAAATAGCGAGCTCAGGCAGAAGCTTTCCAGCGCCGAGATAGACAAAGCAAATTTTGCGCAACGCATGGGTGACGCCCGCGAGCGCCTCGAACAGCTGGTCGGGCAGCTGCCTGAAGCCAAAGTCTGAATGTGACTCCCTGATGCCCAACGAAGCGAATTACCTCGACATCACCCTGCTTGGCAAAGAGTACCGTGTTGCGTGCCCGCCGGAAGAGCGTGACGGTTTGCTGGCAGCAGTGGCCTTGGTTGATGCCCGCATGCACGATATCGCGGAGAAAACCAAAAGCAACATTTCCGAGCGGATCGCCGTGATGGCTGCGCTCAATATTGCGCACGAATACCTGTCGCAGAAGAACGAGACCGCATTGTCGGAGCAAAAAATCGAGCCTGAAACCGGGTCTGGAATCGGGCTTGACTTTGGTGCTGTTCGGCGTAGGATTTCCGACATGGAGGCAAAACTTGAAGCGGTGCTCGCACCGCAGGAAAAGTTGCTGTAAGCGCCTCCGCCAAGTGTTCCCTGCGGTGTTTGTCAAGGTCATATATTCCTTGAACCAATGCTAATTGGCGTCGGTTGCGGACCCTGGAAATCGCTGTTGTGCTCGCCCCTTATGTCGGGTGTGCCTGATGCGAAAGGAAAGTGACCTATCTGGACTCAGGTTCAGGATGCCGGCCTAACGGCACTCGCGGGGACCAAACATGAAACAGCGCGGAAAGTCGCTTTCCGCGCTGTTTTTTTTATTGCACCGCCGGGTGGGCGCGTTTGGTGATCGGCCCTAAAGCGATTTGATCGGAGCAGAATGTGAGCTGGTGGCTGGCGTATATCGGACTCGGTTTGTTTACCGGTTTTTTTGCCGGCATGCTCGGTATTGGTGGTGGCCTCGTGATGGTGCCGGCCTTGACCATGATGTTTGCCGTTCAAGCCGGCTTTCCACCGGCCGAGACACTGCACATGGCGCTCGGTACGTCGATGGCAACCATCCTGTTTACCTCGCTTTCCAGCCTGCACGCACACCACAAGCATGGCGCGGTGCTGTGGCCGGTGGTCTATCAGATTACGCCGGGCATCCTGCTGGGCACACTGGTCGGGACGTTTTTTGCCGCCAGCATACCGGCCCGGCCGCTGGCGATCTTTTTTACCGCGTTTGTCTGCTTCGTTGCCGTGCAGATGATCATGAATTTCAAACCCAAGCCTTCGCGTGAATTGCCAGGTACCGGTGGGGTGTTTGCGGTGGGCGGCGGAATTGGCGCTGTTTCGGCGCTGGTGGCGATTGGTGGCGGATCGCTCACCGTACCGTTTCTGACGTGGTGCAACGTGCGCGTGCAAAGCGCGATCGGCACGTCGTCGGCCATCGGGTTTCCGATTGCCCTGGGTGGCTCGCTTGGCTACATCTTCAACGGGTGGGGGCACCTCGACCTGCCGGCGTGGAGTCTCGGCTACGTCTACCTGCCTGCGTTTGCCTGGCTGGTGCCGTCGAGCATGCTCAGTGCCCCGTTCGGTGCGCGCCTCGCGCATCGTTTGCCCGTGCTTGCCCTGAAGCGGATTTTTGCCGGTGTGCTGATTGTACTGGCTGCAAAAATGCTGTGGAATCTGTTCGGCTGACGCGGTTGTGAAAGGACTGAGGGCGTAACCGGTGGTTACTTTTCAGGATGATGATGCGAATGGCCACTGGTGTGGTGTGTTTCTGCGGCGGCGTGATGGTGCATGCCGGCGTGCGGATCCAGCTGTGGGCTTGGCCGCCCGATCCACTGCGGCAGCAGCGATCCAGCGATCATGCCGACAATGCTGACGCCGAGGCCGATCAGTTGTGCCGGTACCAGGCTCACCGTAACTAGCACTTCGACGAGCAGCCAGGAGGAAAGGCCGCCGAAGGTTGCGGCAAGCGCGCCTTGCGTGGTGCCACGCTTCCAGTAGGCGCCGAAGAAGAGTGGTACGAAAACCCCGGCCAGCGTTACCTTGTAGGCGTTCTCGACCATCTTGAAGATGCTCGCCTCGGAGTTGAGGGCAAAAACCAGCACGATGCAGGTAAAGCAGACGATGGTGATGCGCATCATGCGCAGGAAAGCATGGTCACCAAGGCCGGGGAAGTAGCCGCGCAGGATGTTCTCCGAGAAAGCCACTGAAGGAGCGAGCAGCGTGGCTGATGAGCAACTCATGATTGCCGAGAGTACGGCGCCGAAAAAAATCGCCTGCGCGAAGATCGGTGTGTGTTCAAGCACCAGCGTTGGCAGCACGAGTTGCGAGTCGGTTTCGATCAGCGCGTTGAACTGCTCCGGGTTGATCAGCGTCGCTGCGTAGGCAATGAACATCGGTACAAAGGTGAAGCAGAAGTAAAGCACGCCGCCGAGAATCGAGGCATAGATGGCGATTCTTGCACTTTTCGCCGAGGTGACGCGCTGGAAGACATCCTGCTGCGGGATCGAACCGAGCATCATGGTGATCCATGCACCGAGAAAAGCCAGCCACTGCGCGGCGTTCGTCTCGGGAAAGAAGTCAAGCTTGCCGGCTGCCGAAGCATGGCTGATGACGACATCGACGCCGCCGGTCATGCCGGAAACGATATAACCGATGTAGAGCATGCCGCCCATGACGACGCCCATCTGCACGAAGTCGAGAATGGCTACCGAGAGCATGCCGCCAAAGGTCGTGTAGGTGAGCACAATGGCGGCGCCGAGAATCATGCCGGCTGGCTGCGAGATTGCGCCATTGGTAACGACGTTGAAAACCAGTCCGAGCGCCTTGATCTGCGCGGATACCCAGCCGAGGTAGGAGGCCACGATGCACAGCGTGGTCAGCACTTCGACCGTGCGGTTGTAACGCATGCGGAAAAAGTCGCCGAGGGTCAGGACGTTGAGTTTGTAGAGTTTGGTGCCGTAGAAAATGCCGGCAATGATCAGGCACATACTGGCGCCAAAAGGGTCGGCCACCACGCCGCGCAGACCATCCTTGACGAAGGTGGCCGAGACGCCGAATACCGCCTCGGCGCCGAACCAGGTGGCAAACACGGTGGCGGTGACCACCGGCAGCGGCAGACTGCGTCCGGCGACGGCGAAGTCCTTGGCATTATGTACGCGGGTTGCGGCGTAAAGGCCGATGCCGATCGAGATGAGCAGGTAGATAACAACGAACCAGAGAAGCATGGCGAGTCCGTGTGTGGTTTTAGCTGATTAAAAACAGCGCATTATACGAAATATGGCGACGCATTGTCGCTCACTGTTTCCTGACCACCACACTGCCAATCGAATAACCGGCGCCAAACGAGCAGATGACGCCGAGGTCGCCGGTGGCGAGATCGCTGCTGTGTCGATGGAAGGCGATGATCGAGCCGGCCGAGGCGGTGTTGGCGAATTCGTCGAGAATTACCGGCGCTTCGTCGGCGGTGGCTTCACGGCCAAGCAGGCGGCGGCCGATCAGCTGGTTCATCGCCAGGTTGGCCTGATGCAGCCAGAAGCGGCGCAGGCTGGCGGGCACGAAGCCGAGGCTGTCGAGATGCGTGGTGATGTGTTCGGCGGCCATCGGGCAGACTTCCTTGAACACCTTGCGCCCTTCCTGAATGAACAGCTGGTCGCGGTCGGCCGGGTCTCTATCTTCGCAGCGCGAGAGGAAGCCGGCGTTGTTGCGGATGTTGTTCGAGAAGCTGGTCGCCAGCTTGGTGCCGAGGACTTCCCAGCGATTTTGCGAACGTGCCGTTTCGGTGTTTTCAACGACGATGGCCGTGCATACGTCGCCGAAAATGAAGTGGCAGTCGCGATCTTTCCAGGCCAGATGCGCCGAGCAGATTTCCGGATTGACCACCAGTACGGCACGCGCGCTACCGCTCTTCACGGCGTTAACCGCCTGCTCCAGCGCAAAGGTCGCCGACGAGCAGGCGACATTCATGTCGAAGCCGTAGCCCTGTGCGATGCCCAGCCCGTGCTGGATTTCCACCGCCATCGCCGGGTAGGC